>JANNWD010000630.1:0-9189 GCA_031408315.1 Bacteroidota bacterium | reverse complement strand
ATGGCATAACATTGTTGCCTGGGGTAACGTTGCAGAAATTGCAGAAAAGTTTTTAACTAAAGGAAAAGAAATTGCCCTTGAAGGTAAATTAATAAACCGCAGCTATACCGATAAGGATGGTGTAAAAAAATACATTACCGAAGTACAGGTAAATGAGTTGTTGATGATTGGAGGAGAGAAACCAGCGGCATAGAGGGTTGTCCCGCCGATTACGCAGATGACGCAGAGCAAATGCAGCTTTGTAGAATCGGTGGGTCTTTTTATTTATCAATTCATCTGCATATCGGCGTAATCGGCGGGCAAAAATCAAATAATCATGACAGAAAACGAAATATCCTACCTTATAAGAGGATCAATTTTTAAAGTATACAACACATTGGGGGCAGGCTTATTTGAAAGTGTATATTCTCCAGTCTTAAAATACGAATTAGAAAAACTTGATTTAAATGTAAAAAGCGAAGTAGCAATACCTCTAATTTATGATAATTTGAGTTTTGATATTGGCTTTAGATTAGATTTGCTCGTAAATGATAAAGTAATCATTGAATTAAAATCTGTAGAAAAATTAAACGAAGTACATTTTAAACAATTGATAACTTACTTAAAATTAACAAACTTAAAGTTGGGTTTGCTAGTAAATTTTAATACAGATAATATTGCAACAAGTATTTTTAGAAAAGTAAATAATTTATAAGCTGTCCCGCCGATTACGCTAATGACGCTGATGTATCGTTTACCGTTTTTTCTGCGATATCAGCGTAATCGGCGGGCAAAAAAATAAAATGGCAACTATAGAAAAAAACGAAGTCTTCGAACTGGCATATCGCTTTGTTACTGAAACCAACGAAAATATTTTTTTAACTGGTAAAGCTGGTACTGGTAAAACCACGTTTTTAAAATATTTAAAAGAAAATGCTACAAAAAATATTGTAATTGCTGCACCCACAGGTGTGGCCGCTATAAATGCAGGTGGTGTTACGTTGCACAGTTTATTTCAATTGCCCTTTCATCCGTTTTTGCCAACAAAAAATAATAAAGACGAGTTGATAGCCAAAATAAGGCACAACAAAAACCGCTTAAATATTTTGCGTAAAATGGAGTTATTGGTAATAGATGAAATAAGTATGGTTCGTTGCGATGTAATGGATGCAATAGATACTGTTTTACGAAGTGTACGCCGTAATTATAATATGCCATTTGGTGGCGTACAATTGCTGTGCATTGGCGATTTACATCAATTACAGCCCGTTGCCAAAAACGAAGAATGGAATATTTTAAGTGAGTATTATTCCTCACCATTTTTCTTTGATAGCCTTGCAGTAAAAGAGCAAATGCCATTGCTAATTGAGTTAAATAAAATTTATCGCCAAAAAGAGCAAAGTTTTGTAAACCTTTTAAATAAGGTACGTACTAATAATATGAATGCCGATGATTTTGAAGATTTGCATGTACGCTTTAATCCAAAATTTTCGCCTTCGGCAGATGAAAAATATATAACGCTAACTTCTCACAATAATCAAGCAGATTTAATTAATCAACAAAAAATAGTACATCTTACAACACCTCAATTTATTTACAAAGCAGAAGTAGTTGGCGATTTTCCAGAACATATTTATCCGGTAGAGGCAGCACTTGTTTTAAAAGAAGGAGCACAAGTAATGTTTTTAAAAAACGATGCTATTGCAAAACGTTATTTTAACGGAAAAATTGGTGTAGTAAAAAGTTTAGATAACGAAAAAGTAGTGGTGGATTGTGATGGCGAACAAATAAACGTAGGTAAGGAAGTTTGGGAAAATAGTAAGTACACTCTTAATAGAAACGATGGAAAGTTGGAGCAAGAAACCATGGGAACATTTGAACAATATCCCTTACGGTTAGCTTGGGCAATAACCATCCATAAAAGCCAAGGCCTTACATTTGAAAAAGTAATGATAGATGCTGGTGCTGCATTTAGTAGTGGGCAAGTATATGTAGCACTAAGCCGCTGTACAAGTTTAGAAGGTATTGTATTGTTAAGCAAAATACCAAGCACAGCAATAACCAGTAACGATAATGTAGTTAAAGGGCAGCAATCGCTTACGGTAAAAGGCTCATTGGCAGAGCGTTTTGAAGGGGCAAGGCAAATTTTTACCCAGCAATTAGTAGAACATATTTTTTCGTTTGATGAGATTGAAACCGCCGTTGGCGTATTAGCCTATCACATCAATCAACATCAAAATAAATTGAGTTTAACCATAGCAGTGGATGGAGATAACACCGCAAATGGATGGATCGAAAACTTACGCTTACACATAGCAAATGATAAAGCAATTGGCTTAAAATTTAGCGGCCTTGTCGCACAATTAATGAAAGATGAAGGCACCGTTGAGAAAAACGAATTGCTGCAAAAAAGAATTACCGATGCTGCCAATCATTTTATACCTAAACTTGATGGTTATTTTAATCATATAAAAAATCATCCGCTATTTACAGAGCATAAAGAAGCGGCTACACCAATAAACGAAAAATTAAACGAATTGGCATTAGCCATTTATACCACTACATATTATTTACAATATTGTAAAAACGCTTTTTCAATTACTTCTTTTTTACAACACAAATTAAAGTACGCTACACCAAAGTATAATTTAACTTGTTATGCTACAAACTCTTCATCTGCAAAAACTACAGATACTGCAAATGCAGAACTGTTCGATACTTTACGCCGTTGGAGAGATATAACGGTTAAAGATGAAGGCCTAGCCGTTTATATGGTTGCTAATGGAGATACGCTTAAAGAAATAAGCACATATCTACCTTTAAATAAAAATGATTTATTGCAAATAACAGGCTTTGGCAAAGCCAAAGTAGATAAATATGGCGACGATATTATTGATGCTGTAGAAAGTTATTGCACTCGTTATAGTATTGAAACAAATATGATGGCAAAAATATCTAGCCCAAAAAAAGAAAGAACGCCAAAAAGCACAGTGCCAAAAATTGATACAAAAGCAGCAACCTATGATTTGTACAAGCAAGGAAAAATTATTGCTGAAATTGCAAAAGAAAGAAGTTTAACAATAACAACAATTGAAAGCCATTTAGCATATTATATTGGCTCAGGAGAGTTAAACATAAACGATTTTGTTACAAAAGAAAAACAACAAAAAATAAAAGATGCAGTGGCAATACACGGCTTATTAAGCCATAAAACATTACTAGAAAATTTACCAACGGGTATTAGTTACGGGGAGATAAAAATGGTGTTAGCAATTGAAAAAGTATAATTGGGTTTACTAATCTTTAAAAGGTGGCGAAGCCTAAAAAAATAACCAGTATTTTTGCATTAATGCCGCAAGTAAACTGGAACGATAGTATAAATTTATTAAGCAAACTTACCCCTCGCCGTTTTTGGAATGGTGTAAAAGTTTTTAGTAGTTTTTATATTAGTCGCTTATCCAAAACGCCAATTCAATGGGGTTATCCAGTTTCTATTTCGTTTGAGCCAACTACAAGTTGCAATTTACGCTGCCCCGAATGCCCAAGTGGGTTACGAGAGTTTACTAGACCTACAGGTATGCTGCAAAAAGATTTTTTTAGCAAAACAATAGATGAAATTTATAAAGAACTTTTATACCTTATTTTTTATTTTCAGGGAGAGCCGTATTTAAACCCCAATTTTTTAGATATGGTAAAATATGCATCTTCCAAAAATATATATACAGCAACAAGTACCAATGCACATTATTTAAATGATGCTAATGCAAAACGTACAGTAGAAAGTGGCTTAGATAGATTAATTATTTCTATTGACGGAACAACACAAGATGTATATCAGCAATATAGGGTTGGTGGTAATTTAGATAAAGTAATTGAAGGGGCAAAAAATATTGTAAAGTGGAAAAAAGAATTGAATAGTAAAACACCTTTTGTGTTTTTTCAATTTTTGGTAGTAAAACCCAATGAACATCAAATAGAAGATATAAAGCGATTAGCAAAAGAAGTGGGTGTAGATGAAGTACGTTTTAAAACAGCACAAGTGTATGATTACGAAAACGACCCTAATCAATTAATTCCAACAACTGATAAATTTAGCCGTTACAAAAAAAATAGTGACGGCAGTTATACTGCTAAAAACAAATTAGCCAACCGCTGTTGGAAGCTCCAACATGCAAACGTAATTACTTGGGATGGCTTAGTGGTACCTTGTTGTTTTGATAAAGATGCAACACATCAATTAGGTAATTTAAAAACCCAATCGTTTAAAGAAATTTGGCATAATGATAATTATAAACAATTTAGGTACGAACTAAAACAAAGCAGAAAAAATATAGATATTTGTGCAAATTGTAGCGAAGGGGTAAGTGTTTGGCAAGATTAAAAAATAATATTATTTTATGGGAATAGAGAAAGACATTAACCAGTCAAAATTTCGAAATAGTTATCAAAAAGCAGCCATCAATTTAATTTATACCCATAATTGGATGAATGAAAAGATGAAATGCATATTTGAAAGCCATGAAATTACTCCTCAACAGTTTAATATACTCCGTATTTTAAGAGGAGCAGGTAAGCCAATTTCTACTTTGCAAATACGCCATCGAATGTTAGATAAAATGAGCGACACTAGCCGAATAGTGGATAGGCTTGTTATAAAAGGGGTAGTTAAAAAAGTAGTTTGTAAAGCTGATAAACGTTTAGTAGATATTTCTATAACCGACAAAGGAAAAAAATTGCTAGCTAAAATAGATAAGCAAGAAGATGACTTAGATAGCATATTTAATAACCTAACAGAAGCTGATGCTACCGCATTAAATAAATTATTAGATAAAATAAGAGAAGAAAAATAGATGAAGAAACTAGTTGCCTATTACTTATTGCCTATTGCATTTTGCCTATTATATATTACAACACTTGCTCAAACTAAGCCAGAGTTTAGGGGCGTATGGGTAGCCACTGTAGATAATATTGATTGGCCATCTTCAAAAAACCTTTCTACCGCACAGCAAAAAGCCGAATTTATAGCATTATTAGATATGCATAAAGCAAATGGCATGAATGCAATGGTTGTACAGGTACGTCCGTCAACCGATGCATTTTATCCATCTCCTTACGAGCCTTGGAGTGAGTGGCTTACAGGCACACAAGGTAAGCCGCCTGGCCCTTATTACGACCCATTACAATTTATGCTAACTGAAACACATAAACGAGGAATGGAGTTTCATGCTTGGATGAATCCGTACAGAGCAAATTTTAATATTAATAAAGCATCTATATCTGCAACGCATGTTACCAAACTTTACCCAAATTGGTTTTTAACTTACGGCGATAAAAAATATTTTGACCCCGGTAATAAAGAAGTACAACAATATGTAACCAATGTGGTTAAAGATGTTGTGAGTAGATATGATATTGATGCTATACATTTTGATGATTATTTTTATCCGTATCGTATTGCAGGAAAAGAATTTCCTGATAATGCTAATTACGTAAAGTATGGCAATGGAATGAATAAAGATGATTGGCGAAGAAGTAATACAGATAGTATTATTGTAATGCTAAGCCGTGCCATAAAAAAAGAAAATGCCAAGTGTCAATTTGGAATAAGTCCTTTTGGTGTATGGCGTAATATTGATAAGGACAGCATTAATGGAAGTAATACAAAAGCAGGACAAACAAACTACGATGATTTGTATGCCGATATTTTATTGTGGTTAAAAAACGATTGGATAGATTATGTAGCCCCACA
Organism: Bacteroidota bacterium; assembly: GCA_031408315.1. Taxonomy (GTDB): domain Bacteria; phylum Bacteroidota; class Bacteroidia; order Chitinophagales; family Chitinophagaceae; genus Ferruginibacter. Next base: position 3,461 of record JANNWD010000630.1, on the reverse strand, counting down.
ACTATATTGGGAGTTTGAGCATAAAGCAGCACCTTATCAAATATTAATTGATTGGTGGAATACACATAACTACGGTAAAAATTGTTATATAGGTTTGGGTTACTATAAAGCTGGTAGTAATGCTAACTGGAAAGATAAAACGCAAATGCCTCGAATGATTAAGGCATTAAGAGCTGCTGAAAATATTAACGGAATGATATTTTTTAGCAGCAAATCATTTAATAAAAACCCAAATGGGTGGAATGATAGTTTGCGGTTAAACTACTTTAAAGAACCTGCTAAAATACCAGTAATAAAATAAATATTTATACTGATAAACGAAAACTTGTTCCCTTGCCAGATGTTGCATTTACTAAAATGTTACATTGTATAGCTTTTGCCATATCTCTAACTAAATAAAAGCCTAGCCCAGTTTTAATTCCAATTGTAGTATTATCATTAGTTAAAGCATTTAACTCATCTTTATCAATACCTTTTCCATTATCGGTTATACTCAAATATTTTTTTTCATTTTCTTCCCATGCTTTCCACTCTATTGTAGCGTTAGCAATATTATTTAGTGCCTTAATTGCATTACTAGTTAAGTTACGCATAATTGTTTTTAAATAATCTTCATCGGTATTTATATTTAGTAACTGGTTATCGTTAAAAATAAATTTTATGTTATTGGTGCCTAAAAAATTATTTTCTATATCTGTAAATAATTTGCTTACAGCTACATTTTTTTTGTACGGTTTAAAATGCTCCATTTGCCCTTTACTCCAAAGTAACAACTCCTCCATATTCTCTAATAAATTTTTGGCTGAGCTTGTAATTTTTTTTGTATAACCATCACTCTCTTCTTTATTTAAAAGATTAGGTGCTTGTTGTTGAATATGCAAAAAATTTATAAGATTTACAACAGGCCCTCTTAAATCATGACTAAGAATACTAAAGAATTTTGATTTTATTTTATTAGCCTCATCCAACTCATTATTAAGCACCATTAAGGTGGTATTTGTTTTTTTGCGGCTATGGTTTTGGTAAAATAATAATCCTCCAATAATTGTTAATAAGCCTACGCCTGCTATTAATCCTATTTTTTGTTTTTTTTGTGCAGATAAAGAAAGATTAGCAAGGTCTATTTTCTTATCTCTAATTGCAACTTCTCGTTCTCCTTCAATTGCTGCTATTTTGTTTTTGTTTTGTTGAGAGTAGATGGAGTCGTGTGTGATATAAAAGCCTACAAAATTTTCATAAGCAGCTTTATAATTACCCTTAATATATTGAACTTCTGCTAAAGATTTTGTAAATTGATATTCGTTTTCTTTATCGTTTTCATCAATACACAATTGCACTACATCTGTAAGATTTTTTTCACTTAAACTCAATAATGCATCTTTAGTACGTCCAAATTCTGGGCTTATTTTATTAGCAGTTTTGTAATCACCTGCTTTTACAAGCAAGAGAATTACTTGTGCTATTTCGCCATCTCTTAATCTTGTATAATACGAATCGGAGTTTAACTCATTATAAATTTCTTTTGATTGTAAAAAATAGCTGAGAGATTTGCCATATGCTTTTTTATAAACTTTTCCTAATTGCGAAAACACTTCTGCCATCCCAAATTTATTTCCTGTAGAGGTGTATATGTTTAATGCTTCAAGATTATATTTTTCGGCTTTCACCGAATCGTTCATTTCATAATAGGTATCTCCAATATCTTTTAATTGATTTGCAATAGCTGTTTTACTTTTTGATATTTTTTTCTTTTCTAACGATTTAAACGAATATTCTAAAGACTTAGCATAATCTTTTTGCATGTAAAACATATTTGCAAGTCCGGAGAGGCAAAACCCAATCAGTCTTTCATTATTTGGTATGGCTTCTTGTATTTTTAATGCCTTTGAGTAATATTCTGTTGCGGTTGGGTATTCACCCATTCTTGCATAAGAAGAGCCAAGGGCATAGGTACTATTGCCAATTCCTAATGTATAATTCATTTTCTTATACATTTCTAAAGCTTTATTTAAGCTATCAATTGCTCTTTTAAAATCTCCAGTAAAATTGAAAACATTTCCATACGATAATAGACCATTTGCTATACCTTTTTCCCATTTATTTTTTACAGCAAGAGTATACCCCGTATCGGCATACAATAATGCCTTTTTTTGGTCAATGTCAATATACAAATCGGATAATTTATAGCAAATTTTTGCTTTTGAAGTATCGCTTTTTCCTTTTGGTATTTCGGTAAGTAGTGAGTCAACAAGGGCTTGCCCTTGTTTTTGAGCAAAAATAGTTAAGGTAATAAGGCTAAGCGATATTAATAAAATGTATTTCATAGCAAAATTAATTTAGCATATTAATTACAACCTCTTTATAAACTCTTCCAACAGGTAGGGATAAATTATTTACTACTATTTCCTTAGTCGTAATTTTTGTTACAAAATGTTTTTGTACCGCAAAGCTTCTGTGTATTCTTACAAAATGTTGAAAAATATTTTCTTTTAATAAGCTGCCCAATGGCGAAAGCACACTATATTTTTTTGTAGTAGTAACAATGCCGGTATAATCTTTTAAAGCCTCTAAATAAATAATATCATGCAATTGAATTTTAAAATGATTGTGTCCATCTTTAATAAACAAAGCATCGCCCCCTAGTGTGTGATCTAGCAAATTTGCTTTGTGACGAATGTTTAAGTAGTTTTCTGCTCTAAGCATTGCTTTGGCAAACCTATCTGTGGTTATGGGCTTTACAATAAAATCTAAAACACTTAATTCAAAACTTTCTAACGCAAACTCTGCATGAGATGTAATAAAAATACAAACCGGAATAAAATCTAATTGCTTTTTTAAATTAATGCCATTAATATCGGGCATATCAATATCTAAAAACACAACATCTACACTGTTTTGTTTTGCAAACTCTAGAGCCTCTGTACCATTACTAAAACTGCCAATAATTTTAAGTGAAGGGTGTTGTTGGCAAAACAACTGAGTTGTAAGCCTATCAATATCATCATCATCAACAATAATGCAGTTGTAAATATGTTGGGAATGTTCCAAAATAAAACGCTTTGTACTCAAATATAATATTTTGTTAGGTCAAACTCAAATGAATAACACTCAAATTCAATACCAAACTGTTGTTTAGCTATTTAAAAAGCTGTTTAGCGATTAGGGTATAAGCTTTGCTTGGTATAGAAGTATTTTTATGAAACATCTGAAAAAAATGAAAAAATTATTTAGTTTAAGTTTATTGTTTTTTTTAATCAATAAAAATATTGCCCAAAGTTTAAGTATAAATACAACTGGTGCAAATGCAGATGCTAGTGCAATTTTAGATGTAAGCGGTAATACAAAGGGTATGCTAATACCACGGATGACGGATACTGAAATGAGGAATATTAATGCTGCCGCATTTGGACTATTAGTTATTAATACAACAGACTCTGCAATGTATATAAAGCATGATACTG
>JANNWD010000629.1:0-2123 GCA_031408315.1 Bacteroidota bacterium | reverse complement strand
AGAAACCCTCATAGCTGGGCGGGTCGAATAATGTGCCGCCAAATACTTCCATTTGAGACTCGACATCTTCCAAAAACAGCGAATCGAGAATGTCGAGATCCAAACCAAAGCTCTCATACCAACCATCAAAATCGTTGGGATATTCCTTGCTAGTCACAAAACTTCCCCCAATTACAACTCGGCGACAACCCGCGATCGCCAACTTCCGTAAAGCTGCGGCTAGACCCGTTGCTAACCGCCTTCGCTGCGGATTGACAGCAAAGCGTTTCATCAATTCAAGCCAAGAGACTTCATAAATCCCTGGTGCTAGATAACCAAGTTCATTGAATGCTGGAATGGACATGAGGCAGAGCGAACACAACTAAAAAGGGGTGTTTATCTAAACTAGCATATTTTTAGTATTTGGCGATCGAACACCGTACCAGCCATCAAACCTACTACAAAGACGACCGCATTAAAACCTCCGTAGATACCCACAGTCAAACCACCACATACAGCTACAACGACAGCCTCAGATCCACCATCATCCTCAACCAACTAGGAGTAACCACCACCAAGAAATACGACAAAGTAACCAACCTCATCCAAACCAGCGACACCGAAAATCGCACCACCCAGTACGAATACGACCAACTCAACCGTCAAACCCAAATCCTTGACGCAGAAGGCGGACGCACCAAATACACCTACTACAACGACGGCAAAACCAAAACCATCACCGATGCCGCATTCAACACCACCAGCTACATTTACGACCTAGCCAACCGACTCACCACAGAAACATCACCACAAGGCATCAGAACCTACACCTACGACAACGTAGATAACCGCACCTCCACCACAGACCGCAACGGACGCATTACCAACTACACCTACGACAACCTCAACCGGACTAAAACCGAACGCTGGGTCAGCAACTCCCAACTATTCACCTACACCTACGACAAAAACAGCAACCTCACCAGTGCCGACAACGGTACCCTCCACTACGACTACACCTACGACGACACCGACCTCCTCATTCGCGAAGACCGGATGAGTACCGCCACACCCACAGTCAGCTTCAAATACGACTACGACCCCATCGGCAACCCGATCCGTACCGACGAACTCATTTCCGGTAACACCACCGCCACCACCACCTATCGCTACGACGACCCCAGAAACCTTAACACCGAGATAACCCAGACCGGAGTAGGATTAGCTGCAAAGCGCATCAAACTCACCTATGACTCAGAAAGTCAAAACACCAAAATCGTTCGCGAAGCGTCGGCTCTGCCGATACGGTATCTCGGCTCTACTACCCCCGTCCTCACCACCACCAACGCCTATGATATTTACGGTCGCTTAACTGGCATTACCCAAAAGAATAGTAGTGGTGTCACCATTACCGATAGCACTTATGGTTTTGACAACCTCAGTCGGTTAATCTCCGAAACCAAAGATAGCGTCAATCGAGTCATTGCTTACGACAAAATCGACCAAGTGAAAGCCGTCACGGGTAGTAATAGCGAAGCTTATAACTACGACCTCAATGGCAATCGGACGAATGTGGGTTATGCCACTGGCATTAACAACCAGCTCAACAGCGATGGCACGTATAACTATCAGTACGATGCCGAAGGGAATCGGATTCAACGGACGAAGATCTCCGATAATAGCGTCGATAATTACACCTGGGATCATCGGAATCGGTTAGCCACCGTCCAAAGTAAGAATGCGGCAGGAATCGTTACTCAGACAGTAGTTTATGAGTACGACATCGACGACCAAAGGATCGGTAAAACCGTTAACGGCGTAGTCGAGAAATACTACCTCGACGGCGAACAGATTGCCTTTGTCACCGATGCTGCGGGAAATCAGTTATTCCACTATCTGTATGGGTTGAATATTGACTCTGTAATGGCGCAAGATTCGCCCACAGGGATGGTATGGAGTCTGGCGGATCGGTTGGGAACTGTGGATACGCTCGCGGATGCTAGTGGCGCGGTTATCGATAAACGAACATTCGATAGTTTCGGACGATTGTTGAATGAAACCAATCCAAGTGTGAAGTTCCGGTATGGATATACGGGGAGAGAGCAGGATAAGGAGACAGGGTTAGATTACTACAGAGCTAGATA
>JANNWD010000628.1:0-2362 GCA_031408315.1 Bacteroidota bacterium | reverse complement strand
CCCTTGGAATTTTAACCAACACTTGTCCGCTTCTTACATCATCGCCTTCTTCAACCACAACATGAGAGCCTACCGGTAAGTTGTAAGATTTTTTATCTTTCCCTTCCACGATGATGGTTGGTAATTTGGTTTTATCTTTTGTTTCAATAACCACTTTCTCACGGTGACCGGTTTGTTCATCCGATTCATCACGATAAGTAATACCATCCAGTAAAGCTTCAAATTTAATTACACCTCCCACTTCAGCAACAATTACGTTGTTGAACGGATCCCATGTACAAATAACATCGCCTTTGGTGACTTTCTGCCCGTCTTTTACGTTAAGCGTTGCACCGTAAGGTATGTTGCTGGTAATTAATAACCGATCATTTTTAACATCCATAATCCTTACCTCACCGGTACGTCCTATTACCACATGTGCTTTTTTGCCTTCATTATCTTCTGTAACAACTGTACGTAACCCGTCAAACTGTATAGTGCCGTCAAACTTAGCTGGTAAAGTAGATTCAACAGACGCAGAACCTGCCACACCACCCACGTGGAAGGTACGTAAGGTTAACTGTGTACCTGGCTCACCAATTGATTGTGCTGCAATGATACCCACTGCATCGCCACGCTGTGCCAACATGCCTGATGCAAGGTTTTTACCATAGCATTTCACACAAACACCACGTTTGCTTTCGCAGGTTAATACAGAACGTATTTCAACAGTTTCAATACCGCTCTCATCAATCTTTTTAGCCATTTCTGCACTGATCTCTTCACCCGCTTCTATTAACAATTCTTCTGTTAAAGGATGATATACATTATGTAATGACATTCGTCCTTCAATTCTATCACTTAATCCTTCAATGATATCTTCATTATCTTTTAATGCAGATGTTGCAATACCACGTAATGTGCCGCAATCTTCTTCATTGATAACTACATCCTGAGAAACGTCTACCAACCTACGTGTTAAGTAACCGGCATCCGCTGTTTTTAAAGCCGTATCCGCTAAACCTTTACGGGCACCATGCGTAGAGATAAAGTACTCTAATACACTTAAGCCGTCTTTAAAGTTTGCAAGGATCGGGTTTTCAATAATCTCACTTCCGCTGCTACCAGATTTACGTGGCTTAGCCATCAATCCTCTTAAACCAGCCAACTGTTTAATCTGTTGTTTACTACCACGGGCTCCACTATCCAACATCATATAAACAGAGTTAAAACCTTGCTTATCTGCTGCCAGTTCTCTGATCAATGTTTCAGTTACTTTAGTATCCACACGACTCCAGATATCAATGATCTGGTTATAACGCTCGTTATTAGTGATCAACCCCATGTTGTAGTTTTCCCAAACTTCTGCAACTTCCGATTGAGCATTCTCAATCATCTGCTGTTTAACTTCAGGAATGATCAGATCGTTAATGTTAAACGACAGACCACCTTTAAACGCCATACGGTATCCCAGTGTCTTAATATCATCCAGGAATTTTGCAGTGGTAGGAACATCGGTCCATTTAATAATATCACCAACAATTTCCCTTAATGATTTTTTAGTTAAAAGTGCATTTATAAAACCTACACTTTTTGGTACATGCTGATTAAATAATACACGGCCAACTGTGGTTTCAATTAATTTATTGGTTAAAGTACCATCTGCGTTACGCACATTTGCTTTTACTCTTATGTTAGCATGAAGATCAATCTGCTTTTCGTTGAAAGCAATAATAACTTCATCTGCAGAGTAAAATGCTTTTCCTTCTCCATTTACTTTTTCAGTTGCAGTAGATTTTCTGCCCTTTGTAATATAATACAATCCAAGAACCATATCCTGAGAAGGCAGCGTGATTGGTGTACCATTTTGAGGATTTAAAATATTATGAGAAGAAAGCATTAACAACTGAGCTTCCAAAATAGATGCACTGCTCAAAGGCACATGCACCGCCATCTGATCACCATCAAAATCGGCATTGAAAGACGTGGTAACCAACGGATGCAATTGTATTGCTTTACCTTCAATCAATTTTGGCTGAAATGCCTGTATTGATAAACGGTGAAGTGTTGGAGCCCTGTTCAACATTACCGGGTGACCTTTCAAAATATTTTCTAAGATATCCCAGATGATCGCCTCTTTCTTGTCAACAAGTTTACGGGCAGATTTCACTGTTTTAACTATACCTCTTTCAATTAATTTGCGAATAATAAATGGCTTAAATAATTCTGCAGCCATATCTTTTGGTAAACCACACTCATGCATTTTCAATTCTGGTCCTACCACAATTACCGAACGACCAGAGTAATCCACACGTTTACCTAACAGGTTCTGACGGAAACGTCCTTGTTTACCTTTCAGTACATCACTCAATGATTTCAATGC
>JANNWD010000627.1:0-6053 GCA_031408315.1 Bacteroidota bacterium | reverse complement strand
CATCAATATTATATTGTTTAAAAATATTAATTAGGCCTGGTATTACTTGCCGTACACCATGTAAGTGATTAGAATAGTTTTCTAAGGTAACCACATCCCAAACGCCCCAACATATTTCAAAATCTAATGATATTACAAAATTTCCTTTCTTCATCAACACATTATTAATTGCTGCTAAGGTAATTATAAAACTATAATTCTATGTTAGGAAAAATTGGTGGATTAATGTTGTGCTCCATTGCTGCAATAAATTGTTTAGAAAAATCTAAAGCTTCGCCTATTACATTATGCATATCCATATATCTATAGGTTGCTAATCTTCCTAAAAAAGATACGTTGCTTAGCTTTTCTGCATCGGCTCTGTATTTTAGTAAAAGTACTTTATCGCTTTGTAATCTTTTTGGATAATACGGTATATCGTTTTCGTTAGTTTCTTTACTAAACTCTTTGTAACAAATTGTTTTATCAAATTTTTGCCAGTAAGTAAAATGTTTATGTTCGGTAATTCTGGTATGTGGCACATCTGCATCGCAATAGTTCATTTGTGTAACGCCTTGGTAATCTCCATCGGCATAAAATGTTTCAAAAGTTACAGTACGGTAACCTAATCTTCCATAGGCAAAATTAAAATAAGCATCAATTGGCCCAGTATAAAAAATATGGTCGTATATGCTTACATCTATTTGTGGCGTAAATTTTTTATTTAATGTAACGGTAATGTTTGGATGATTAATTAATGCTTCCATTAAGGCTGTGTATCCATTAGTTGGTATGCCAGTATAAATATTGTTGTGGTAATTATCATCGTAATTAAAGCGTACTGGTATTCTTTTTAAGATAGATGCTGGAAGCTCAGTGGGCTCACAACCCCATTGCTTTTTTGTATAGCCGTAAAAAAAAGCATAGTACAATTCTTTACCAATAAAATGTAGTGCTTGTTCTTCAAAATTTTGTGGATCAGTAATTGTTTTATCGGCTAGTTCTTCTAAAAAAGTCTTGGCCTCGTTGGGTGTAAACGTTTTTTGAAATAATTGATTAATGGTATGCAAATTTACTGGTAACGAATAAATTTTCCCATTACTCATTGCTTTTACTCTATGCACATAGGGTTTAAATTCAACAAACGAATTTACAAAATCCCAAATTTCTTTTTTATCTGTATTAAAAATATGTGGCCCATATTTATGTACCATTATTTCTGTTTGTTCATCTTTTTGGGTATAGCAATTACCAGCAATATGTTCTCTTTCATCCCACATATCAATTACACAGTTGGTTTGTGTAGCTAATTGATTAGCTAAAACTGCTCCTGAAAAACCTGTACCAATTATTAAGTATTTTTTTTGCATGATTGATAGTTTAACCCATTACAGCTTTATAAACCTTACGGTATGTTAGTAGTGTATTTTCCAAGTTATAAAAATCGAGAGCCCCGTTTCTAATTTCTGTTGAATTAAACTGTGTGCTATTGTTACAAATGGAGTCAACAATTTTTTGCATTGCTACTTCGCTAAATTCATCTAAAACATAACCGCTTTTATATTTTTCAATTATTTCTTTTACATCTCCTACTCCACTGTTTGCAATTACTGGAATACCCATTGCCATAATTTCGCCATGCTTAGTTGGAGATGATGATAGTTTAGAGTAACAAGGTTTTATAAAAAAAAGTGAATAGTTACTAAACGAAAGTAAGGCTGGTACTTGATGCCGCTTCCCCATTTTTACAATTATATTTTGTGGGGGTATTTTATATTCTGCTGCAGCATCAATAATATCTTGATGGCGATTGTTGGAGATAAATAAAAATTTAGCGGTTGGTTTTTTATCTAACAACAATTTACAAAACTGCATCATTTGCTTAGTAAGATACCAACCACCTATTGAGCCTAAATAACTAAGTACAAAATCATCTTTTTTTATACCTAATTCATTTTGCAACTTATTTTTTACTTCTTCATTTATATTTAATGGATTAAATAATTCTACATCTACACTGCAAGGCACTACTTCTACTTTAACAGGCTGTGGCACTTGTTTCCAGCCTAAAATAACTTCTTTGCCTTTATACGTTAAGCAGGTGTTATAATCAGCAATGGCTACACATTCATCTTCTTTTTTTCTAAAAAAATTGTACACTATTTTATAGAGTGGATTTGCCAAACTCCACATACCTCCATCTACTCGTTCATCTGCCCAAAAGCCTCGGATATCATTCATAAACTTTACGCCTAATTTTTTCTTCATGTACAACGCTACTAGTTGTGGCAAGCCTACTCTAGTGTGTGTCATATCAAAGTTATATTGTTGGTGTAATTTTTTTGCCGTTTGTTTTAATTTATAAAAATCGTAGGCAGATGATAAAACTGGCGGATTTTTATGATATGGAATAGAAACCCATTGAATAAGATATGGTTCAATTAATTTTTGTACATAGGTTTTATTAGCTTGGTATTTATCTGGTTTATCGCAACTTAAAATTACAAATTCGTATCCATGCTTTGTAAGCCCTGCTAAATAAGGTATTACTTGGCTTTGCCCTAATGGGTCTGTCATTCCATCGTAAGAAATAAAAAGTACTCGCTTATTTTGCATGAATAATTTTAGTGTGTAAATTTTAGGGGCAAAGTTATTCTAAAGTTTCGGAATAAATTTTACGAATGCCTTTCATGTGGTGCTCTAAAGTAAAATAGTGTAAAGCTCTTTCTTTTGCTAATTTACCCAACCTAATTTGTTTGTTTTTATCGGCGGCTAGTTCTTTTAATTTTTCAATAAAATCATCTTCATTATTCAAATCAAAATATACTGCTACCTCTTCACATTGCTCTCTAAAAGAAGTAATATCACTTATTAGCAAGGGCATTTCCATAGCCATTGCTTCTAAAATACTTAACGAAAACCCTTCAAAGAGAGATGGCATAACATAAATATCGTAGTGTTTTAATATTGATTTTACATCATTTACCTCTCCTTTAAAAACTATGTTAACATTAGCTTGTTTATTTAATTCTCTAAGCACTGCATCTTCTACTCCTGTGCCGTAAATATGAAGCTCAAAAGGTTGATTGCGTAATTTTTTAAACGCATTAATTAAATACAATTGATTTTTGGGAAACCGCAAAGCTCCAACTGCAATTAATTTACAAACATTTGTTTGTTGAGGAATACTATTTTTAGAATTGTGATTAAATTTTTCTATATCGACAAAGGTGTAAAGTAAATATTTTTTATATGGCTTATGGTTTTGAAAAGTGAAGTATTGAGTTAATACATCTTTAGAAACACCTATAATAATATTTTTATGAAAACGATAAGTTATTTTTTCCATCCAACGTAAATACCATTTTTTATAATCGTTACTGTTGGCTATGCTGGTATGTATTGTAGTAACTAAAGGAATACCTTTGGGTAAACCAACTCTTGTAATTAAGGTGGCTAATAGTAAATGAGAATGAACAATATCTGGTTTTATTTTTTTTACTAATTTTTTAAATCTGTATGCTGCAGATAAAAAATTTTTAAACGACCCCATTTTTAAGCAATGGTATTCATCACAAAACAACTCATTTCCAAAATGATTTTGTTCGTTTACTGTTATTACAACATTATGATAGTCGGTTAATTGCTTAAGTATTTGAACCAGCATTGTTTCTGCACCACCTCTTCCCATATAATCAATAACATGAATGATGGTTTTTTTTTGCATTTTTAATTTACTGGTATAAGCGTTTGATTAATAGTAACTGTAAAACGTATTTTATATATAATTTATTACATCCACCTAGCATACCACATTTGAAACATAAGAATAAACCAAATTTTTTCTGCTCTTTCTACTTTGCCGTTATAAAATGCTTGGCGTATGCGTTGTATTTCGTTATTATTAAAAATACCTTGTTTGGCAACAAAGCTTTCATCAAAATACTCATCTACAAAATGCTTTAAATCTTTTTGTAACCACTTTGCCATTGGTATTCCAAAGCCCATTTTGGGTCTATCCATCATAGTTTTAGGTAAATATTGATGAACAATTTCTTTTAAAATATATTTTTTGTTACCGTTATTATACTTGTAGTTTAATGGCAATTGTGCTGCCCATTCTATTACCCGTTGATCTAAAAATGGCTCTCTACCTTCAAGGCTAACACTCATGGTTGCTCTATCTACTTTTTGCAAAATATCATCGGGTAAATAAGTTTGATAGTCAATAGCCATCATATAGCTTAAGGGAGAATAAAATGCTGGTTTTAATTCTTTACTATCGAATGCTGTTGGTAAATGGTTTAATGGTTTAATAAAAAGTTTACTCAACTCAGTTTGCGTCATTTGCTGGGTAATATTCTGCATTATGTTATTATCCGAAGGGTTTTGCAGAAATGTTTTAATTTTTTCGTAGCGTTGGTGAAATAAATAAGTGTTTTTAAAATAAGGTATAGAATTGGCAGGTATTTTATTCATAATACTTGCTGCCGACTGCCTTAAAAAACGAGGTGTTTTTTGTAGTTTATTACCAAACTTCATTAGGTATTCGTACCTGTTATACCCAGCAAAAACTTCATCGCCAGCATCGGCACTTAAGGCTACCGTTACTTTTTCTTTAGCAATTTTACTAACTAATGTGGTTGGTATTGCACTACTATCGGCAAATGGTTCATCATAATAAAAAGGCAAATCGGGTATTATATCAATTGCTTCTTTATGTGTGCAATAATATTCTGTATGGTCGGTTCCTAAATGTGCCGCTACAGCTTTTGCAAAGGGGGCTTCGTTTAAGCCATCATCTGGCACACCAATGGTAAAGGTTTTAATTTTTTCGGTATTATTTTTTTGTAATAATGCGGTTACACAAGCACTATCATATCCTCCACTTAAAAATACACCAACTGGCACATCACTAACCATACGGTATTGGCATGCACTGGTTATTATTTTTTCGGTTTCGGCTTTGGCTTCTTCAAAACTAATATCTAATATAGGTTTATTGTATGCATCATAAACATTCCAATATTGATGGGTAGTAAGTTCTTTACTGCTTAAATCAAGTAATAAATAATGACCAGGTTTTAGCTTGTAGGTATCTTTAAAAATACTGTGTGGTGCTGGTATATAGGCTATTTGCATATACACAGCTACAGCATCTATATTAATTTCCTTGGTAAAAGATGGGTGTTGGTGCAATACTTTTAACTCCGATCCAAATAAAAAAACATTATTTTTATAAAAATAATTAAAAGGCTTTACGCCTGCCCTATCTCTGCAAGCAAATAATTTATTTTCTTTTTCGTCGTAGATAACAAAGGCAAACATGCCAATAAATTTCTGTAACATTTGCACTCCCCATTCTGCATAAGCATGTAAAACAACTTCTGTATCGCTATTGCTGTTAAATGAGTGTCCCTTATCTTCTAACTCTTTTTTAATTTCTTTATAGTTGTAAATTTCGCCATTAAATGTAATAAACAAATTATTATACTCCATTGGCTGGCTGCCTCCTTCGGTTAAATCAATAATACTTAACCTCCTGTGCCCTAAGCCTATTGTTGCATTAGGTGTTTCATAATATCCGTATCCTTCACCATCGGGGCCACGGTGAGGCATAATTTTATTCATTTTTTCTAAAATACTTCTATCTGTTTTTTTGGAAAAATCTACAAAGCCTGAAATACCACACATATATTAATTATTGGATTATAAAATTGGATATAAGTATTACTGTTTTTAATTGGTAAAAATACTTAGAAAAGTATTGATTTTTAATACAACTTTTGTTAATGCTTAAACTCTTGTACATTAATATAAGCCGTGGATTATAGTATATTTTTTTCAATTTCAATTAAATCATCTGGGGTATTAAAACTTAAAATATCATTTTTTAAGGCTATTGGATAACCCTCAACTTTTAAGTTATTGTCTACCGCTTTTTCTATTATACTCAAAAAACCTTGTTCAACTTTTCCATTAATTAAGGTTGTAATAGTATTGTTATTTAATAAATTAAATATTTTTCCTTTGTTGAATAAGAATAAACCTATTTCCCTTTCGGTATTTTTACC
>JANNWD010000626.1:0-6107 GCA_031408315.1 Bacteroidota bacterium | reverse complement strand
GATTTATTAAAATGGGTTTTAGAAATTCCGAGGTTTGAAGGCAAGCCTGAAGACAGCAACGAAGGACATTTAGAAATGATACAAAGTAGTTGGGTGTATGAGTGGAGGGATAATCAAAAGTAGCTGTTTACAGTTGGCAGTTGGCAGTGCTCAATTGCAAAAGTCTTTGCTTTTTCGTCATCGCTTAAACTAATTTAACCAAAGTTGAATATTTTAGAAAAATTTAAACCCATAACCACCTTTATTTTCGATGTAGATGGGGTGCTTACAAACGGCACATTATTGGTATTAAACGATGGGCAACTAGCTAGACAAATGAATATTAGAGATGGTTATGCTTTACAATTAGCCATTAAAAAAGGGTACAGAGTTGCCATAATCAGTGGCGGCACATCTGAAGCTGTAAAAGACCGACTAGAAAAATTGGGTATTGCAGGTGTGTTTATGCAAGTACAAAATAAAAAAGAGAAACTTGTTGAATACTGCAGTACACATAATTTAAAATGGGATGAAATTTTATTTATGGGAGATGATATCCCCGATTACTCACCCATGCAAATGGTAGGCTTGGCTTGTTGCCCAGCTGATGCCGCTACCGAAATAAAACAAATTAGCAAATACATTTCTCCAATAAATGGCGGTAGTGGTTGTGTGAGAGATGTTATAGAAAAAGTACTAAAATTAAATGGACATTGGGATTTGGAGAGTGGGGTGGTGGCAAAATAAATTTAAATAATATTTTTTTGTACATTTGATAAATGCTTTTAAAGAATGAATTACAACATCTCATTTCAGGAATTGGCAAATATGCAAAAGCAAATCTTATCCAAACAGTTGCCTGTTACCTTAGACAATGCAAAAAAGCAGGTGGAAATGATAAAGCAGAAAAGTTTGAAAGTATTTAAAAAAAAAATGAAATAAATAAGTAAAATATTAGAGTTGCCAATCTTGCAAAGGTTGGCAATTCTTTTTACAACTAATTTAATGAAAACACTTACCGCATTTTTTAAATTAATTCGATGGCCTAATTTGGTTTTTATTGTGCTTACTCAGGTGTTATTTTATTTTTGTTTTGTTGAAACGTTACATAAAAAAGGGATTAATACACAAGGCAATTTAAAAAGTTATTCTCTTATTATTTTACTTTCTGTTTTAATAGCAGCAGCTGGCAATATTATAAACGATTATTTTGATTTAAATATTGATTTAGTAAATAAGCCCAATAAACTAATTATTGATAAAACAATAAAGAGAAGATGGGCAATAATTTGGCATTTAATTTTATCTATAGTAGGTGTTTTAATAGGCTTTTATCTTGATTATTTATCGCATACGTATTGGATTGGTTTATCTACTATAGTATGTGTTTTATTATTGTTTGGCTATTCCGCTGCATTAAAGAAAAAGTTTTTAATTGGAAATATTTTAATTTCTGTATTAACTTCTTGGGTAATAATTATCGTATTTCTATGGTATAATAATTCATTTTATTGTAGTAATTGTAACCAAAATGAAATTGATAGCCTTCTTAGAAATTTTATCAAATATTCAATTCTATACGCCTCTTTCTCTTTCATTATTTCCCTAATAAGAGAAGTAGTAAAAGATATGGAAGATATAGAAGGCGATGCAAAATATGGCTGCAAAACAATGCCTATTGTGTGGGGCATACCAGCCACAAAAGTTTTTGTAGCCGTATGGATTGTAGTGTTGATAGCAGTTTTGACTATTCTGCAATTTTATGTAATGCAGTTTAATTGGTGGGGTAGCATTGCTTATTGTGTATTATTTATTATTACGCCGTTAATACTTATTTTACAAAAATTATATAAAGCACAAACTACAAGCCATTACCACCAATTAAGTACATTGGTAAAATTTGTTATGCTTGCAGGTATTTTATCCATGTTTTTTTTTAGAGTATATACCTAACCATGCAAAAAATAATTTTAGCATCGCAATCACCTCGACGTAAACAATTATTAGAATGGGCAGAAGTGCCCTTTGAAATTATTATACAAGAAACAGATGAAAGTTTTCCTCCACATTTATCTCCAACAGAAATAGCTGTACACATTGCAAAAAATAAAGCGTTAGCTATAAAACAATCGTATAACATTACCATACCTATTTTAGCGGCAGATACAATTGTGGTGTTACTAAACGAAATTATTGGTAAACCAAAAGATAGAGAAGATGCTATTTCAATTCTTACTAAATTATCGGGTAACAAACATCAAGTAATTACAGGTGTAGTTATTTTGCATAGTAATAAAGAAATTTGTTTTGCAGATAGTACCGAAGTAGAATTTCATCATCTTACCCAAACCCAAATTGAATTTTACATAGATAAATACAAACCTTACGACAAAGCAGGTGCTTATGGCATACAAGATTGGATAGGCGTTGTAAGCATTAAAAGCATTAATGGTGATTTTTATAATGTAATGGGGCTGCCAGTGAGTAGGGTAGTAAAAGAATTAGCTAATTTGCTAATAAACTAATTCGATAATATTAGTTGAAGATACAGTTTCCATATACGTACATACGCTTAAATTTAAACCATTAGCACATTAGCAAATTATTATGACAGAGCGTTTACTCCAATACATCTGGCAGTTTCAGTACTACAATAAATCATGTTTACAAACTGTTGATGGCGAAGCAATAGAAATAATTTATCAAGGAAGTTACAATACCAACCAAGGTCCCGATTTTTTAGATGCTAAACTAAAAATTGGCAATACTATTTGGGCAGGAAATATTGAACTACACTGTAAAGCCAGCGAATGGAATACGCATAAACACAGTGCCGATAAAAATTATGAAAACATAATTGCACATATTGTATGGGAAAATGATGTTGTACTAAACATTAAGTTTCCTACAATAATTTTGCAAGATAGAGTTTCAAAAATACTGTTACAAAAGTATCAACAATTGCTATACACTTCTTCGTTTATCCCTTGTGAAAATTTGATAAATACAGTACCCCAAATTACTTGGCTTAATTGGAAAGAAAGGCTATTGGTAGAGCGTTTGGAGCAAAAATCAACAATAGTTTTTAAGTATCTTTTACAAAATAATAACCACTGGGAAGAAACTTTTTGGTGGATGATTGCCAAAAATTTTGGAATAAAAGTAAACAGTGAAGCATTTGAAAAAATTGCACAATCAATTCCTATAAATGTATTGGCAAAACATAAAAATCAAATTCATCAAATAGAAGCATTATTATTTGGACAAGCAGGGTTATTAGAAAAAGATTTTGAGGAAGATTACCCAACCATGTTACAAAGAGAATATCAGTTCTATAAAAGCAAATACAACCTCCAAAATGCTAACGCTGTACTTTTTTTTCTTAGAATGCGGCCTGCTAATTTTCCCACCGTAAGGCTTGCTCAATTGGCTATGTTGGTGGTAGAAAGTGTTCATCTATTTAGTAAAATTAAAGAAATAGATGAATTAGAAAATGTTAAAAAATTATTGAACGTAACCGCAAATGATTACTGGCATTATCATTACACTTTTAATGAACCATCTGCTTACAAAATTAAAAACTTAGGTAGCCAAATGATAAATAATATTATTATCAATACCATTATACCTATTTTATTTGCTTATGGGTATTATCACAAACAACCTATTTATAAAGACAAAGCACTTAAATGGCTTAGCGAATTATCTCCCGAAAAAAATAGTATTATTACAGGCTTTTCTTCCATTAAAATAAAAACAAAAAATGCTTTTGATAGCCAAGCTTTATTGCAATTAAAAAATGAATATTGTACAAAAAAGCGATGTCTGGAATGTGCTGTGGGTAATAAATTATTAAAAACATAAACCACAAAATAGCCAAAACGTTACCAATTGTATTGGATGGCAACTTCTAAATCTGGATTCAAACTTTTAGCAACTGGGCAATTATCACCCACTCGTTGCAAAATAGTTTTATCTTTTTCGGCTAAGTTTAAATTATCATCAAAATGCAAAATAATTTCAATTTTGCCAATACGTCTAGGCTCGGCAAGCATGTGTTTAGTAACATCAGTTTTTGTACCTGCTAAATTAATATTCATATCATTTGCCTTTAATGCCATTGTAGTTACAATACAGGTTGCTAGGGCAACACACAGCGTATCGGTTGGGCTAAAGCGTTCGCCTTTACCCCTATTATCGGTAGGTGCATCGGTTTCAATAATAGTACCACTTTGCACATGAGTACATTCACATCTTAAATCGCCTTTATAAATAATACTTGTAGTCATAATTTTTTAATTTTTAGTTAAGATTTATATGTTATTGCATTAAAAAAAACATCTTTATACAATACACACAATTTTTACATAAATTTACGGTATAAATAAAAATATGAAGCAATTTACATTTATTATAGCAGCCGTATTACTTTGTTTTAGTGTGCAAGCACAAGAAAAAAGCAATACCCGAAAAGCAAGAAAAGAAGAGAAGCGTAAAAAAATTGATGCTTTAATTAAGCAAGAAGAAGAAGGTGTAATTGGTTATAAAAAAAGTTTTGCTGGGGGATTAAAATTAACCAATGATGGGTACGGTGGATTTATTGAAAAAGGGATTTCTAAATCAGTAAAAAAAGCTTTGCTATTTCAATTAGAGATTACAGAGCGTAAGCATCCAAAGGAAGAAAAACAAGCAAATCCTTTTGCACCAACGGTTCCAATAATTTATGGCAAACAAAACTTTTTTTATCCTGTTAAATTAGGTGTTCAACTGCAACTATTGTTAGGTAACAAAAGCAGCAAAAATGGAGTGAGTATTACAGGTAATTTAGGTGGAGGTTTATTAATAGGATTATTACGGCCCTACGAATTAGAAGTAGAAAAAAACGGAGAAAAAGTTTTTGTACGATACGATTCGCCAGATAGTGCATTGTTTCTATCGGGACCATACTATGGCGGTCCTGGTTTTGGCAAAGGTTGGAATAATTTAAAAGTTACTCCTGGGATTTATTTAAAACCAGCTATTCGGTTTGATTATGGCAGGTTTAACGAAATGATAAATGCACTTGAGGTTGGTTTAGTAGGAGAGTTCTATTCTAAAAAAATCCCACAAATGGTTTATCAAAAGCAAAAAAACCTTTTTATATCGGCTTATGTAGCATTGGTTTTTGGTAGGCGAAAATAATTTTTATGTTTCAAGCATTTGTACAGTATAGCAGCATCGTTGCATCGCACTCTTGTACTAAATACCTTTATTCAACATAGCTGTACTCAACTTTTGTACTATTCTTTTACAACGTATCTTTGTGCAAAATTTATATGCATACTGTTTTTTTGAATTTTAAGCATCTCATTAATTCAAAAAATCAAAAATCAACTAATAAAAAATGACCGAATTACCAGTTATAGATGGAATAATAGAGCAAAAACCTACAAAGCCCAACTGGCTTAGAGTTAAACTTCCTATTGGCGAAGAATATAGGCATGTACGTAGCCTAGTAGACACACATAAACTGCATACTATTTGCGAAAGTGGTAATTGCCCAAATATGGGGGAGTGTTGGGGAGAGGGTACTGCAACTTTTATGATTTTAGGGAATATTTGTACTCGTAGTTGTGGTTTTTGTAATGTTGCCACTGGCCGACCTTTAGAAGTAGATTGGGATGAACCACAGAGAGTAGCCGAAGCCATTAATTTAATGAAAGTAAAACATGCGGTAGTTACCAGTGTAGATAGAGATGAATTAAAAGATGGAGGAAGTATTATTTGGTACAATACTATTAAAGCTATCAAGGCCTTAAACCCAAATACAACATTAGAAACTTTAATACCCGATTTTAAAGCCGAAAAAGAAAATATACAACGCATAATTGATGCAGCACCAGAGGTTGTAAGCCATAATATTGAAACGACTGAAACACTCACTAGAAAAGTAAGAATACAAGCCAAATATTGGCAAAGTATGGAAACGCTTAAAATTTTAAAAGAAGGGGGAATGCGTACAAAAAGCGGTATGATGCTTGGGCTTGGAGAAATAAAAGAAGACGTAATACAAACCCTTAAAGATTTAAAAGCTAGCGATGTAGATGTAGTAACTATTGGACAATATTTGCAACCTACAAAAAAGCATT
>JANNWD010000625.1:0-1931 GCA_031408315.1 Bacteroidota bacterium | reverse complement strand
TGTAGTAAATGCTCAACAACGTTACGAAGCTTTAAAGCGTTTGATAGATTTTAACCCAGGCATTTACGGTATAATTTTTACCCGTACTAAAGTTGATGCACAAGAAGTATGTGAACGTTTAAGTAAAGCTGGTTACGATATTGAAGCATTGCATGGCGATTTAACGCAGCAACAAAGAGATAGGGTAATGGCAAGGTTCCGTAGTAAAAGTTTGCAATTATTAATTGCTACTGATGTTGCGGCAAGAGGTATTGATGTAGATGGTATAACGCAAGTTAAAAATTATGAATTGCCAGATGATATGGAAGTATATACCCATAGAAGTGGCCGTACAGGTAGAGCAGGTAAAACAGGTATTTGTTTATCTATTTGCCATAGCAGAGAAACATTCAAAATAAAATCGTTGGAAAGAATGGTTAACGCCCAATTCCACAAGGTAGATATACCAAGTGGTAAAGATGTGTGCCGCAAACAGTTTTTTCATTTTATGGAAAAATTTGCAGATGTAAGTAAAGAAGAAGTATTGCAAAGAGTTGCAGCATTAGAGTTTAATCATTTTTTAAAGTATTACGAAAATGCCGATGACCTTAACCGTAGCGACTTTGGTAGAGATAGAAAAAATACTAGAGATAATATACGTGGCGATTTTCAACCAAGTGAAGGTGGTGGAAGAGATAGAGATAGAAGAGGTGGAAGTAGCAGAAATAGCGGATACACTCGTTTGTTTATTAACTTAGGTACAAAAGATGGTTTTTACAAAGCCAGTTTTTTACAATTTATTTTAGATGAAAGTAGTTTAAATAAAGAAGTACTTGGTAAAATAGATATGAGAGAAATGAATACTTGGGTAGAAATTGACAGTGCCGAAAGTAGTAAAATGATTAAAGCAATTGATGGTAAACGTTACAACAACCGTGTAGTACGTATGAACGAGGCTGATGGTGGTTTTAAAAGAGCCAATGATGAAGGTGGAAGCCGTAGCAGCCGCCCCGAAGGCGAAGGCAGAAAAAGAACGTACGGCGGTGGAGAGAAGAAGGAAAGAAGAAGTTTTAGATAAGATATTTCCCTTTGTATTGTCCTAAAATAAGTTGACAGATTTAATATTATCCCAGTTGCCTCAAGTGACTGGGATTTTTTGTATGCTTACTTAGAGCTATCCATTTTTAAAAGGTGTCACCTCCAACACATAAAAACCTTTAGTTCCTTCGTTCCTCAGGATGACTGATGCATACTATTTTTCTTAATAGCTAACTACATTTATATTCTTAGCTATACATTACAATGCTTGCTTTCGTCTTGCTGAGGAACGAAGCATCTCAGGTAAATTAATCTTTAATTCCTTCGTTCCTCAGGATGACTGGTGCAAAGTTGTTTTAGTAACTGCTAAACACTTTTAGTTAGATTGCTATTAGTTCTAAATTATGCTTTAGTCAATGCTGAGGAACGAAGCATCTCAAAACAAATAATTCCGTAACTTTAAAATAAAAACACCACCATACTAACCAAATGCCCCCTTTGTTTACTGCTATTAAACAAAAAAGTGAATTCGTCAACTAACAAATTCACTTTCTAAAACTCTTTTTTTAATTCTTACAAAATAAGAATCAACAATAAAATAATAATAATAATAGCACCAATGGATAGGTAAACTCTTTTATCCAATCCATCTGCCTTTTGCTTCATTTCTCTTAACTCTTTTTTTAACTCGTTTTTTTCACTTCGGGTAAGGTCGGTTTTATCCATATTTTGAATTTCCGTTACTCGTTGTATAATGTGTGCAGCTAATCTACTATCAGCTATACTATCACTAGGCATAACGGCAGCATGGGTTGTACCTGGTATTGCAAACGTAGCAAAACATACAAAAATTAAAATTTTAAAAAAAAATTGAGTGCTCATTGTTATAAATTTAAAATGTTAAATAATAGTTT
>JANNWD010000624.1:0-1783 GCA_031408315.1 Bacteroidota bacterium | reverse complement strand
CGCATGCTCGCGCGTCAGCTTGCGGTAGTTGTCCATATCTTTGGTGATGTTCTCAGCGGTGAGCAAAGCGTGGACATCTTGAAGGCGGGTGCCAAGCTGCTTGAGCTTGGTTTGCATGCTCGGTTTCATGGGATGCGGGTGGGGTGAGGAGTAGGGAGTGGAGAATGGCGGCGGCAGGTGCAGGAGCAGGCGCGGGAGGCGGGCGTTTCTGCCTCAACCCAGACACCTCACCCCAAACCAAACACCCGCTACAGCAGATAGATGCGCCGCACCACATCCGCCGCATCGCCATTCATGGCAACCGTGGGCGCGTGCATCAGTTTGTTGGTCAGCGAAAGGCTGAGTGCTTCAAGAACCGCTTCTGGCGCGTCTCCCCGGGCCAATGCCTTGAAGGCCCGCTCCAGCTCTGCCTTTCGGGCATCCTCTGCCTTGGCTCGCAGGGCTTGAATGGTGGGTACGCTGGCGCGCGCTTCGAGCCAGTGCATGAAGCCATGGACTTGGGTGTCGATCAGTGCTTCGGCCTGGGCTACCGCGCCTTGGCGCGAATCCATGCCTTCGCGCACCAAGTCAGTCAAGTCATCTATGGTGTAGAGAAACACGTCTTGCAGGCGCTCGACTTCAGGCTCAATGTCGCGCGGCACCGCCAGGTCAACCATCAGCATCGGCTTGTGGCGGCGTTGCTTGATTGCGCGCTCGACGGCGCCCAAGCCCAAAATCGGCAGTGTGCTGGCGGTGCATGACACCACGATGTCGAACTTCGCCAGCTCGGTCGGCAGATCCGCCAGCTTAAGCGCCGTGCCATTGAAACGCGCCGCCAAGCCTTGGGCGCGCTCCAGGGTGCGATTCGCCACCGCCAGTTGTTTGGGCGACTGCGCCGCGAAATGGGTCGCGGTCAACTCGATCATTTCGCCCGCGCCGATAAAGAGCACGCGGGTTTCAGCAAGCGACGGGAAAATGCGCTGGGCCAGCTTGACCGCGGCGGCAGCCATCGAGACCGACTGCGCGCCAATCGCGGTGGTGCTGCGCACCTCTTTTGCGACGGCAAAGCTTTTTTGGAACAACTGGTGCAACAGCGTGCCCATCGCGCCAGCTTCTTCGGCCACCCGCGCGGCTTCTTTCATCTGCCCCAAAATCTGTGGCTCGCCCAGCACCATCGAATCCAGGCCAGAAGCCACCCGAAAGGCGTGGCGCACCGCATCGCCTTGCGGGTGCGCGTACAAATGGGCTTGCAAGGCGCTCGGGTCAAGCTGATGATGTGAAGCCAGCCAGGCCGCAGCGTCTTTCGGAGACTCCGTCACCACGTAGAGTTCGCTGCGATTACAGGTGGAAAGAATCGCTGCTTCGCGAGCGATGCGTCGCGTTTTTAGTTCGCGCAGTGCATCGGTGATTTTTTCAACGCCAAACGCTACCTGCTCGCGCAAGGCGAGCGGGGCAGTTTGATGATTGAGACCGAGGGCGACGAGCTGCATAACCCCTCATTCTAAATTGCCTGCGGCAGGTAGCACGGGCAATGCCGGGAATTCGAGCACGAACTCGGTGCCCTTGCCGACGGCACTGTTGGCACTGACTTGACCATGGTGGCGCTCGACCACCGTTTTGACAAACACCAATCCCAATCCTGCGCCCTCTGCTTTGGGTTGACCGGGCTGTTGAAAGCGCCGAAAGCGCGAGAACAGGTTGACCACATCGTGTTCAGTCATGCCGTAACCCTGGTCGCGAATCGACACTCGGTGGCGGCCGCCGTGCTCGGTAATCGTTACGCTGATGGTGGTTTCGGCCGGGC
>JANNWD010000623.1:0-9345 GCA_031408315.1 Bacteroidota bacterium | reverse complement strand
TTTCCGGCAAGGATAGGCAGTATGTTTTTTGGTGGCTTTACCCCACCACAATATAACGGCTTAAACGGGAATATGGATGAGCTGCGTATTTATAATAGAGCTTTGAGTGCTGCTGAAATTTTAGTTTTAAGCCAAAGGGCTTTGCCTATTAAGCTTAGTAGCTTTACAGCCACACAAAAAAATAGTGATATATTGTTACAATGGCAAACAGCACAAGAAGCAAACACCAAACATTTTAGTATACAACGAAGTACAGATGGAATAAATTTTTCGTCAATTTCTACTGTTATAGCAAAAGGTAACTCAGTTTCATCTACAAATTATACTTATACTGATAACAATGCAACAGCTTACCTAAATAATAGTGTAATTTATTATCGCTTACAATCAGTAGATAACGATGATAAAACGCAATACAGCCCAGTAGTTACGGTAAGTTTACTTAGCAAAAATAGTGATGTAACTCTTTTACAAAATCCAGTAAAAAATAATATTAATTTACAGCTTACTTTAATGAAACAACAACAAGTAGGTATTACAATTACAAATACGGCAGGGCAACAAATAAATACTACACAACAATTATTACCCAGTGGTAAAACAGCATTAAGTATACCAGCAACTAACTTATCAAAAGGAATATATTATATAACCGTACACTATAACAATACTAAACAAACATTATCTTTTTTAAAAGAATAGAAAAGGTTGATGGAAGATGGTATGTTTTTCTTATGCTTGAACACAGCCGGACTTTTGGAGTTCGGCTTTTATTAATGCCAAAAAAAGTACAGCATTTAAATAAAATAATCTTATAAATTAATCTATCACTACTCCGTATTCTTCCTTCCACTCAAACTTAAAGCGGCGGTGGCTCCATAAATAATTAGCAGGATCTTCTTTAATTGTTTTCTCTAATACATCTTTATAGGCTTTAGTAAGATAACCGACAGGCGTATTGCCACCTTCCTCTGCAAGTAATGTAACATCAAAATGGTAATAGCCTCTTTTTCTTTTTTTAAAAGCGACATATACAACTGCCGCATTATTTTTTCTTGCTCCTTTTTCGGGTCCAGTTAAAAATGGCGTAGGCCTGCCAAAAAAATTTAGCCAATATCCATTATCGGCTCCGCCAGGGTTTTGATCGGCAGCCAAACCAAGCATATACTGACCTTGGAAAACTTTATGCATTTGGCTTTTAAACTCTGTAGCACCCACTAGCACTGTTCCATATCTTTTTCTTACATCAAAAAATATTTTATTTAATGCCTTATTTTTTATTGGCATATAAATACCAACAAAAGGGATTTTTAAGTTAATAGCGTATAATAAATTAGCATACTCCCAATTAAAATGATGCCCA
This sequence comes from Bacteroidota bacterium, assembly GCA_031408315.1. GTDB lineage: Bacteria > Bacteroidota > Bacteroidia > Chitinophagales > Chitinophagaceae > Ferruginibacter. The sequence continues at coordinate 7,982 of JANNWD010000623.1, read as the reverse complement.
GCCATAAGGTTAATATTGTAGCCTTTATCAATTAAATCATTAATAACATCAAACGTACCAGTGCTACGCTTTAGTAATTGCTTTTTTGAGATAGAAATAAATTTCAAACTCTCTATCATAGTATCTGTAAAATATTGATAAAATTTTTTTGCAATTTGTTTTCTTCCTACTGCTGTTTTTTCAGGGAAAGCAATTTGTAAATTATTAAACACTACATCTTTTCTATACTTAATTACGTGATATAAAAGAAAGGCCAAAAAATCACTTATCCCATAAAGAATAAAAAAAGGAAGCAGTGATACCAAATACAAAAGTGGATATATGATGTAGTACATTTAAAGTATGGTGTTTTGTAAAATAGAATTATGTTGTGGAAAGTCGGTTGTGTAATGCAAGCCCCTACTCTCCTCTCTAAACTGTGCACTTTTTACAATTAAGTAAGCAACCGTAATCATGTTACGTAACTCACAAAGTTGAGGCGATACAACAGTACGTTTGTACAACTCTTCCGTTTCTTCCCATAATAGATCAATACGTTTCATAGCTCTGTGTAAACGTTCGTTGTTACGAACAATACCAACATAATCACTCATTAATAATTTTAATTCTTTTACGCTTTGCGTTATTAAAATCATTTCTTTGGGTGATGATGTACCGTCGGTATTCCAAGCTCCCAAATCATTCAATGGTTGTTTACCTGCAATACTTATATTTTGAGATGAGTGTAAAAATGCCCTATGAGCAAAAACCATTGCTTCTAATAAACTATTACTAGCTAGCCTATTTGCACCATGCAAACCTGTACTAGCACACTCTCCAGCGGCATATAAATTTTTTATAGACGTTTTGCCATATTCATCTGTTTTAATACCACCACAACTATAATGTGCTGCTGGTGCTACTGGTATTAAATGAGTTGAAATATCAATTCCGACACTTAAGCATTTATCGTAAATATTAGGAAAGTGTTCTACAAATTTTTCTTCCCCAAAATGCCTGCAATCTAAAAAAATATTTTCTGTACCAGCAATTTTCATTTCATTATCTATTGCTCTTGCTACAATATCTCTTGGGGCTAAATCTTTTCTTTCATCATAATTGCCCATAAAGGCTTCGCCATTACAATTGCGTAAAATTCCACCATCTCCCCTTACCGCTTCTGTTATTAAAAAACTTTGCCCTCGTACACCTGCCTCATACAAAGCTGTAGGATGAAATTGTATAAACTCCATATTTTCAATTCGTCCCTTTGCTCTGTAAACCATTGCTACCCCATCGCCAGTTGCAATTGCAGGGTTAGTAGTACTTCTGTACACTTGCCCATTACCACCTGTTGCTAATAGTGTAACTGAAGAAATTATTTTTTCTATTTTATTAGTAGACAAGTTTAATGCATATACACCATAACACTCTATATCTGGCGTAGCTTTTGTAACCAAAAACCCTAAGTGATGTTGTGTAATAATATCTACCACAAAATAATGCGACAGCAATTCAATGTTTTTTTGTTTGGCTACGGCAGCCAATAAAGCTCTTTCCATTTCCTTACCAGTAACATCTTTATGATGTAAAATTCTAAAAGCACTATGCCCACCTTCTTTGCCTAATTTATAATCGCCTTCAGGATCTTTATCAAACATTGCACCCCATTCAATAAGTTCATTTATTCTTTCAACGCCTTCCTTTACTACAATTTCTACAACATGTTTATTGCACAATCCATCGCCTGCAATTAGGGTATCTTCTATATGTTTAGCAAAACTATCTTTATCAAAATCCATTACACCAGCAATACCACCTTGTGCATATTTGGTATTGGTTTCATCGCTTTGTGTTTTGGTAAGCACCATTACCTTTTTATCAGGAAATTGTTGTGCTACTTTTAACGCATACGTTAAACCTGCAATACCACTACCTATTACTAAAAAATTTGTTTGCATATTGCAACTGCCTTCGGCAAATTTATTGGTGTTTGTTATTAATTATTTTGTTACCAGCAATTATTTTTTATTCATCTTCATTGGCACTCCTGTACTTAATAGCTGTATTGAACTTTTACTGTAGCGTAGATTATTGCGAAGGCAGAAATCTAGTAGATTTAAAAAGCCATGTTTTTTAACCTTAAGCGTTTTCTATCCATACCTCACTCTCTTTCAATAAATTTATCAGTTCATCTACAGCTACCTCACTTGGTATATTTTTCTTTATTACTTCTTTTCCTTTGTATAATGTTATTTTACCAATGCCGCTACCAACATAACCAAAATCGGCATCGGCCATTTCGCCAGGACCATTTACAATACAGCCCATTATAGCAATTTTTAATCCTTTTAAATGATTGGTAACGGCTCTTATTTTTGCTGTAGTTTCTTGCAAATCAAATAATGTACGACCGCAACTTGGGCAACTAATGTATTCTGTTTTGCTAATCCGTTTACGAGTGGCTTGTAAAATATTAAAACCAGTATTGTTTAAAAATTGATGATTGTTTTGCACCGGCAAATACGTTCTACCGCTGGCTTTTGTATTTTGTAATTTGCTAGGGTCGTTCATTAGCCAAATACCGTTGCCAATATTATCTAAAAATAATGCCCCTGCTTTTTGGCTAAAATGTATTAACTGTTCATCAACGGTTGTATAATAACTTTCTACACAAATAATTACTGGTTTGTTGGTTAACAATACAAAATATTTACACTGTTCCACAGCATTTGGTTGATTACTAAAGATGCAATAGACAACGGTAGGGTCGTTTTTTGTAGCTACCAAAATATCTTCGTTGTTATACGATACATCAACTGCTACAAAATTTAATACCTCACTTTTAGCTATCTCTGTTCCATATTGTACGCCTTGAAACAGTGGGAAGTATTTTGTTTTATCTTTACATTTTTGCCATTCAATAGCATCTACAATTACGTTTAATGTTCCAGGTAAATTAAAATCAAGTTCTTTTATACCAGTGTAAATATAATCAGCGGCTGCATCGCCAATATTCCATTTGTCTGTTGCTTCGTTGTAAGTGTAGCCAATACTTTGCAAATCGTTATGAGTAATATTTTCTGCCAACATAAAATCTGCAACTACAATAGGCACCTGCCCTTTACCAATATTTGTAACAACAGTATCAATTGCTTTTGTAGGGCTTTTAATTTCTATTTTGTTCACCAATTCTTTGTCGCCGTCATTTAACGCAACTAAATCTTTACACACTGGTATTTCAAATTCTGGATCTTCGGTTAAGCTAACTCTTATGGTATCGCCAATGCCTTCCTGTATTAATGTACCAATACCTATTGCACTTTTTATTCTTCCATCTTCACCATCGCCAGCTTCGGTTACACCTAAATGTAGTGGGTAACATTCGCCAAATTCATCTTGCATGTGTTTTACCAAAAGCCTGTATGCTTCTACCATTACAATAGGGTTACTGCTTTTCATACTCAACACAATATTGTGGTAATCTTCCCCTCTTGCAATACGTAAAAATTCCATAGCACTTTCTACCATCCCATTTGCAGTATCGCCATAGCGGCTCATAATTCTATCGCTAAGGCTGCCGTGGTTTGTTCCAATACGCATTGCAGTGCCATACTCTTTACAAATTAAAACAAGTGGAGTAAACCGTTCTTTTATTCTATCTATTTCTTCGGCATATTCTGCATCCGTATATTCAATTTGTTCAAACTTTTTTTTATCTACATAATTACCTGGATTTACTCTTACTTTTTCTACAATTTTTGCAGCAATTTCGGCAGCATTTGGTGTAAAATGAATGTCGGCAACTAAGGGAGTTGTATATCCTCTTTTGTGCAATTCGTCTTTTATATTTTGCAAATTCTCTGCTTCGTTTTTACTGGGTGCAGTAATACGTACCAACTCTGCACCAGCTTGAATACAACGAATACTTTGCTCAACGGTTGAGGCTGTATCCATTGTGTCGGTAGTTGTCATTGTTTGAATACGAATAGGATGACCATTGCCTAAAAGCAAACTGCCAATTTTTACCTCTCTTGTTTTTAATCTAACATTCATAGTACAAAAATAACATAAAAAAAGCCCCAAAGGTTGGGGCAACTATTCTATTGAAATTAATACTCTATTTTATAGGCTAATTTTTCTGGATGCTCTATCATTTCGTTAAATGAATTTGTAAACGTTACTGTTTTTTTGTTAGGCGATAAAACGGCTCCATTACCTGTAAATTTTTTTATTTCCTTAGCGGTTGTAATGGATACTTTATAACTAGGTTCTCCTATCATACTCAGCATTTGTTGCATTGTTTGCAGACTTGAGTCGGCCTGCATTTCTTTTTTATACCCCTCTACATCTGTTATTGCATTTTCAATTAAACCAGCTTTAGCAGAAAAATTATGATGACTGTCTGCACTAGGCATAAGTACATTGTTAGGCATATCGTCTGCCATTTTAGCCTCTTCCTCATTTGAAGATTTATTAGAAATTTTATCAAATGCTTTTACTTTTTCAATCAATTTAAAAAAATTCTTTTTTATTTCGGGTAATTGATTAATAGAAGCAAATGGGCAACGCATTACTATTTTCATTTCGGCATTCTCTTCATCTAACTTAATATGCATTGTTGCGGCTTTATACAATTCTTTTTCGGCTGCTGTAATATTTTCTGTTATTGCCATTAAATCTATAATATTAACAAGGGTATCTTTTTTTTCTTTTGGCTTTTTAGAATTGCTTTTATCGCCACCCATTTGCTTTGTCAATTCAAGCATTTTACTCATATCCATACTCATGGTGTATGTACCACTTTCGTCTTCGTTAAGTACAATATCTTCCACCGTGTCTAAGCAAGAGGATAAAAAAGTAAGTGTAAAAAAAGCTAACAGCATTTGTATTTTTTTCATTTTGTAAATTTTAGTGTGCAAAGATATTGAATGGTGAAAATAAATGTATGCATAAAACAGAGTGTTATAAATACACTACCAATCTTTTTCTGGCTTATTGGGAGATGCCACGTTTACTTTTTTTAGTTTGTCTTGTAAGTTTTTTTCTTGTCGTTGTAAGGCTTTTAATTTTTCCTCGGCATCTTGCTTACTTATTTTTGAGGGCTGCGGCTTAGGCAAATTATTTTTTTCATCTTCCTCTTTTGGCTTTTCTTTTTCTTTTTTATTTTCATCTTCTTTAGGCTTACTCTTCTTTTTATTTTCTTGTTCTTTTTTTTGTTTTTGGTTTAGTTGTTGTAAGGCTTTTTGCAAATTTTGTCTTGCATCATCATCATTCGGATTTAGCTTTAACGCATTTTTATATGCATCTACACAGCCTTGTAGGTTTTTTGAGTTTTGCAACACAACTCCTTTGTTGTAAAAAGATTTGCTTTTTAATAATTTATCAGTTGTATTTGCAATGGCATTATCATAAGCAGAAACAGCTTCATCTACCTTAGTTTTTTTATACATGGCATTACCTAAATTGTATTGCGTTGTACTATTTTTTGGTGTTTTTTCTGCAGCCTTTTTATATAAGTTAGCGGCTTTTTCGTACTCTTCATTTTTATAGGCTTCTGTAGCTTTTTTATTTAATTCTGTTTCTGTTTGTGCAAAGGAGGTAATGGGCAATAAGCAATAGGCGATTGGCAATAGGCAATAGGCAATAGGTAAAAGAAAGCCAGTTGGCAGTTGGCAGTTGGCAAGCTTTAAGGTGGTTAAATTTCGATTTGCATGTGCAAATGATTTTTTTTCAGGGATAAATAATTCAATAATCAATAAAATAAAAGCCAACCCCAAAAACCATTGAAAATAGGTTTTGTAGTTCACCAATGAATCTTCTGTAATCATTCGTTTATCCATTGAATTTAATTGCTGCTCTAATCCATTTACAACAGCATCTGTATTGGTAAATAATTGGTAACTGCCATTTCCTTTTTGTGCAATTTCTTTTAATGCTACTTCATTTAATTTAGAAATTACTGTATTTCCTTGATTATCTTTTTTTACTTCATTCGTAACAGCATCAATAATAGTGGCTCCATCGGCAGAGCCAATACCAATAGTATTTATCATTACGCCTTCGGCAGACATTTGCTTAGCAATTTTTACTGCTTCTTCATCATGGTCTTCTCCATCGCTAATTAATACAATGGCTTTATATTTTTTTTCTTTGGTAGTAAACGATGAATAGCACATTTTTAATGCATCGCTAATTATTGTGCCTTGTGTGGGTACAACATCTGTATTGGCAGTAGATAAAAACATTTTTGCCGCACTATGGTCGGCGGTTAAAGGCATTTGCAAATAGGCTTTTCCTGCAAAAACTACAATACCAATTCTATCATTACTTAATTTATCAATTAATTTATTCAATACTTGTTTGGCTCTATCTAATCTATTAGGTTGCACATCTTGTGCTAACATACTCTTGCTTACATCCAAAGCAATCATAACATCTATTCCGTTTCTATTTACTTTTTGTACCCCAATTTTACTACGTAAATTGGCTAGTGCAAGTACACATAAGGCAAATGCAGCAATGGTTACAGTAAATTTTAACGCAAATTTTTGTGGGCTATACGCTACAATTAATTCCTTTACTAAACGTTCATCTCCAATTTTTTTTATGGTTTTCTTTTTCCAGTTTAGTACATAAAAATACAGTGCAATAAAAAATGGTATTGCAAGTAAGATATATAGGTATGATATGTTTTGAAATGAAGGCATGTTTATTTGCCACGGAGGCACAGAAAATGTTTATTAAAAATCTATTGCACCAAAACCATCCATCCAAGAATCATCTTTTGGCTTTTCTCCTTTCCCTTTCTTTATTCTATACCACAAAATCAACACTATAACTAAGGAATGGAAAAAAATAAGAAAAATCCTATTAATGATTATAGAAAGCAAATTACTTTATTACCAAAAACTAAAATGTTAAACTATTTGAGTCATTCATTAGCACATTAGCAATATTATCGAATTATCACATTGCTTATTTCTTTCCTTCTAAAAACCCCAATTGTTTTAAAATACCTTTTGTAATATTCATTCGTATTGTTTTCATATCTATCTCTTTTTGTGGTGCTTTTACAAAAGTTACAAAAAAGTAAACATGGTTATTTTCTTCAATCCAGCCAGTAACCCAGCCAATTGCATTTCCATCTTCTTGAAAACCCCAACCAGTTTTATAACTCAATTTGTATGCCGTGTTTTGCTCTTGCAGCATTACATTACGTACCATTTCATGCACACTTTTTCTAAAGGGTAATTTATCAAAATATAAACGCTTCATTAAACCTAACTGTTCATCTGGCGAAATTTTTAAAGTATTGTTTAACCAAAAAGAATCGATTGGGCCGCTAGTTTTTCTATTACCATAACCAACGCTATCAATCCAACGCTGCATGGTGTCTTTTCCTATTCGTCTTGCTACCTCTTGATAATAAGGCACACAACTCACTTTAAAAGCTTCTTTCATACCCATATCTTTATTCCAATCTGTATTCCATCTTGGTACACCATCCCATTTTATTAACATAGTATCGTTTTCAATAGCACCAGTTTGCAAACCAATTAAACTGTTTATAATTTTAAATGTACTTGCTGGCGAAAAGCTAGTTGTATCTAATTTCATGTTATACACCAGTACATCACCGGTGGCATTATCATACATTGTAAAACAACCATCTACTTTATTTTCGTCGAAATGTTTTTTTAGGCTGTTATCTATTTTGGCTTTGTTTACTGAGCAAGAGCTTACAATAATTAATAATGAAAAATTAAAAATTAAAAATCTTCTGTTTGAAAAACACTTCATAATAATATAGACTGTTTAAGCCCCTTTAGGGGTTTGGGGTTTTGTATTTAGGTGAATAGCTGTGGCATCAAGTGCATTAAAAAAGTCTTCCCCATATTGACGTATTAGGGGTTCTTTTAAAAACTGATAAACCGGTACTTTTAATTTTTTGCCTAAAGCACAAGCGGCTTTGCAATTATCTTCTCTTGGTTCGTAATTTA
>JANNWD010000622.1:0-1794 GCA_031408315.1 Bacteroidota bacterium | reverse complement strand
CAACAAACCCTTGGTTTAGTTATCATGAAATTTTTCCGCAACAAGTTTCAAAAATTGTGGGTGCATTGCCTGAGGAAGTTGTAGTGATGAATCAACTGACGGTGAATTTGCATTTATTAATGACTACTTTTTATCAACCTACAAAAGAACGTTATAAAATAATTTGTGAAGGAAAGGCCTTTCCTAGCGATCAATATGCATTTGAGTCGCAAGTAAAATTACATGGCTTAAATGTAGATGATGCCATAATTGAAGTACATCCCAAAGAAGGCGTATATGCCATACGTACAGAAGATATTCTTTCTACAATTAAACAACATGGCGATACAATTGCTTTGGTTTTATTTAGCGGCGTAAACTATTATACTGGGCAAGTATTTGATATGAAATCAATAGCAGCAGAGGCTCACAGCGTTGGTGCTTATTGCGGATTTGATTTGGCACATGCCGCTGGTAATATAAATTTACAATTGCATAATTGGAATATTGACTTTGCTTGCTGGTGTAGTTACAAATATTTAAATAGTGGACCTGGTGGTGTAGCTGGTGCTTACATCCATCAAAAACATTTGGCTAATAAAAATTTGCAACGCCTTGCTGGTTGGTGGGGGCAAAACAAAACCAATCGGTTTAAAATGGAAAAAGGTTTTGACCCTATTGAAACTGCTGAAGGTTGGCAATTAAGTAATGCTCCCATTTTAAGTATGGCTGCACACAAAGCATCACTTGATATTTTTGAAAATGCTGGAATAGAAAATTTAATTGAAAAAGGAAAACAGTTAAGCGATTATTTATTTTTTATTGTTGAAGAAATAAATGCGACTTTAAAAGAAAAGGTAATAGAAATAATTACGCCTAAAGATGCAAAAGGCTGCCAAGTAAGTATGCTAATGTTAGAGAAGGGAAAAGAAGTATTTGATACCTTAAAACAAAATGGTGTACTGGCAGATTGGAGAGAACCAAATGTTATACGGATTGCTCCTGTACCTTTGTACAATACATTTGAAGATATTTATCATTTTGGAGAGATAATAAAAAGAATTTTGTAAACTAATTTCACATAAAGAAACAAAGTTAAACTACGAAACAACTTTGTTAGCGTTGTAATCTTTGTTTCTTTGTGTGAAATAAAATTAGTACATGAAACAAATAACAATTATTGGTGCAGGGCTTGTAGGTTCATTGCTTTCCATTTACTTAAAAAAGAGAGGTTACGATGTTACTATTTACGAACGCCGTGGTGATATGCGTAAGGCAACTGTAGCCGCTGGCAGAAGTATAAATCTTGCATTAAGCGATAGAGGAATTAAGGCATTGGAAGAAGTGGGCATAATGGAAGAAATAAAAAAAATTGCCATTCCTATGCATGGCAGATACATACATAATGCAGATGGAACTAATGCCTATCAAGCGTATGGAGCCGAAGGACAATTTATAAATTCGGTAAGCAGAGGAGATTTGAATAGAAAGTTAATTGACTTAGCAGAGTATAATGGTGTGCAAATAAATTTTGATGAAAAGTGTGAGCATATAGATTTTAAAAAAAATGAAATTATTTTTTTAAATGAAAGTACTCAACAACTCACCACTCACCACTCACCACTCACCTTTGGAAGCGATGGCTCCTACTCGGCTGCAAGGCTTACGCATCAATTGCAACATAACCGCTTTCAGTATCAACAACATTATATTGATTTTGGGTATAAAGAATTAACAATACCTGCTGGGGCAAATGGCGAATATTTGTTAGAAAAAAATGCCTTGCACATTTGGCCAAGAGGAAATTATATGATG
>JANNWD010000621.1:0-3678 GCA_031408315.1 Bacteroidota bacterium | reverse complement strand
GAGAAAAGGCTACCAGCAACATTTGTACGGCACAAGCCTTGTTGGCAAATATGAGTGCAATGTATGCGGTGTATCATGGTGCAGATGGAATAAAAACTATTGCAAAACGTATTGCTTTACTAACACAAACTTTAGCAGAGGCATTAGAGCAACGAGGCGTAGAAGTTGTAAATAAAAACTTTTTTGACACTATTACCGTTAAAGTAAATAATACTACTGTAATAAAAGAAAAAGCAGAAAGGCAACTTATAAATTTCTTTTATAGAGAAGATAATACTATTACTATTTCGTTAGATGAAACTACAACTCCTAAAGATTTATTTGATGTAATTAATAGTTTTGAAAATGATACCGACCCTGTTGCGTTTGATATTAATTTTGACAATACACTTACGCATATTCCATCTTCGTTAACAAGAACAAGTGAGTTTTTAACACACCCTGTTTTTAACACACACCGTAGTGAAAGCCAAATGCTTCGCTATATAAAATCGTTAGAGAATAAAGATTTAAGTTTAAATACTAGTATGATTAGTTTGGGTAGTTGCACCATGAAGTTGAATGCCGCTACACAATTAATACCCGTAAGCTGGCCAGCATTCAGTAGCATCCATCCATTTGCACCAAGCAACCAATGGGCAGGCTATCAACAAATAATTACCGAGTTAGAAAGTTGGTTGAGCAACATTACTGGTTTTGCTGCAACAAGCCTACAACCCAACAGCGGTGCCCAAGGCGAATATGCTGGCTTACTAGCTATACGTGGCTACCATGCTGCAAAAAGTGATCAACATCGTAATGTAATTTTAATACCAATTTCGGCACATGGTACAAACCCTGCAAGTGCAGTAATGGCTGGCTTTAAAGTAGTAGTTACCAAATGCGACGAGGCTGGTAATATTGATGTAGAAGATTTAACCGCAAACGCCATTAAATATAAGGACACTCTTGGCGGCTTAATGGTTACATACCCAAGTACACATGGCGTTTTTGAAGAAAGCATAAAAGAAATTTGCCAATTAATACATGATAATGGCGGAATGGTTTATATGGATGGTGCAAATATGAATGCACAAGTTGGTTTAACTAGCCCAGGAAATATTGGTGCCGATGTTTGCCATTTAAACTTGCATAAAACATTTGCCATACCACACGGCGGTGGCGGCCCTGGCATGGGTCCAATTTGTGTTAACGAAAAGTTGGCTCCGTATTTACCCGGTAATGGTACAACGGTTAGTGCTACCCCTTATGGCAGTGCAAGTATTTTACTAATTAGTTACGCTTACATAAAAATGCTTGGTGCTAAAGGATTAAAATTGAGTACCGAATACGCAATTTTAAATGCTAACTACATGAAAATAAAATTAGAAAATGATTTTAAAATATTGTACAGCGGTAAAAATGCAACTTGTGCTCATGAGTTTATTGTTGATTTACGCCCCTTTAAAACTACTGCAGGTATTGAGGCGGAAGATGTGGCAAAACGTTTGATGGACTTTAATTTTCATGCACCAACGTTAAGCTTTCCGGTGGCTGGTACAATAATGATTGAACCTACTGAAAGTGAAGACAAGGCAGAACTTGATCGTTTTTGTGATGCACTTTTGGCTATCCGTAAAGAAATAAAAGCAATTGAAGATGGTGTTTCGGATAAATTAGACAATCCATTAAAAAATGCACCACACACACAACAAGTTATTTGTGCAAACGATTGGAAACATCCTTATACAAGGCAACAAGCCGCCTATCCATTACCTTATGTAAGTGCCAATAAGTTTTGGCCAAGTGTAAGCCGTGTTAACAACACTTATGGCGATAGAAATTTAGTTTGCACTTGTGAGCCTATTGAAAGTTATATGGAAGAAGCTGTTGTGTAAAATAATTTTTATAAATAATAAATAAAGCCTCAATTTATTTGGGGCTTTTATTTTTAGTACACACTTGTGCAACTGTTGGGGCTTTCCGCTGTACTGTATAGTCCTGAAATAGGTTGACTCTACATCACAGGGTAAGGCAACAAAATTGAACTTCGAAGACTGTTGATTAAGGTTTTGAAAAGCAGCAGATGGAAAAATCAATTAACCTACAAACCGTACCCCAGCTTTTTTACTAACTCCCTATCCAACACAGGCAGCTTTTTTCTATCTACTAAAAAACTACTCAGCTGTGCAATTTCTTTAAACACATAATGCTTATCCATAGCGGCTTTTAGGTAGCCAGCACCTGTGCTGCCTCCTGTACCAATACGAGTGCCTATCATACGTTGCACCATGTTTATGTGGCGGCTACGCCAGTTGGCTAGTTGGTTATCTATCTCCAATAATGTATCTAATAATTGAAACGGTAATTCAAGCATTGGGTAGCCACGGTAAAGCATAATAAACAAAGCCGCTCTACTTGCTTTTGATGAAAGCTGCCTTTCATAGTGCCTTGGTTCGTCTCCCGACGAACCATTACTCATTAATATCTCATTAAAAAACTCAGCGTTATTTTTTTCGGCATCTACAAGGCTGCTTACATAAACATTTTCGTATGCTGCCCAGTCTTCTATTTTATCATGAAAAGGCATACGCTCTAACCAAGTATTTAATAACTCAATTACCGATTTTGTTTTTTCGGCATCTTTTACACTATCAATATCTTTTTGTTGCAGTTGACTTGTGTAGTAAGATTGACCATGCCTTTGCTCAAATTTTAAACCCAATTTTGCTTCAATAATTTTAAACTGATAGCTTTGAAAACCAGAAGCTGGTCGTAGCATATCCCTAAAATCTAGAAAGTCCATTGGCGTCATGGTTTCCATAATATCTATTTGCTGTACCAATACTTTTAAAATAGTAACGCATCTTTTTAGGCGATGTACAACGGTTTGTAACTCTGGGCTGTTATCATTTACGGCAGGTTTACTCATAATGGTAATAACACTATCTACCTCAAATAAAATTTGCTTAAACCATAATTCGTATGTTTGATGAATGATGATGAAAAGCATTTCATCATGTGCTGGTTGTTTGCCAGAGGTAAAACTTTCTGGATGTTGTGCATCTAAAATTTTAGTTAAGGCCAAATAATCTTTATAATAAACAGGCTTTTGCTCCATAAAACTAATTTTGGCAAACTTACATAATTGTAGTTCCTTAAAAAATGATTTTCGTAAATTTGCGTAAAGTTAAAATAACCGCAGAGACGCAAATACGGAGAATTGAAATTTATTTATTCCTCAGCGTCTCTCCGTCTCTGCGGCAAACTATTTGTTATGGGAAGAATTTTTGAAGTAAGAAAAGGTGCCATGTTTGCCCGTTGGGATAAAATGGCTAAAGACTTTACTCGTATTGGTAAAGAAATTGCTATTGCTGTAAAAGCGGCTGGACCAGAGCCTGATAATAACCCTGCATTACGTAGATGTTACCTTAATGCAAAGGCTTGTAATATGCCGAAAGATAGAGTGGAAGCGGCTATTAAAAGGGCTATGGGTAAAGATACTAGCAGTTACGAAGAAATTACTTACGAAGGGCATGCACCACATGGTATTGCAATTTTGGTAGAAACGGCAACGGATAATAGTACTAGAACCGTTGCTAATGTACGTATGCACTTTACTAAAAGCCAAGGAGCGTTAGGTACAAGTGGCAGTGTAGCTTTTGGTTTTACAAGAATGGGTGAGTTTAAAGTAAAAAA
>JANNWD010000620.1:0-1500 GCA_031408315.1 Bacteroidota bacterium | reverse complement strand
GCGTTGTTATTGGCGTTGCTGGGATGGAATTATCGTCGTTCGATTGGATTAGCACCAGGACTATATCGACTGCCCTTGCTGCTCATCTTTGGCTGTAGTGTGGCGACGATTTCGACTCAATGGTTTGTGTCATTCGCTCAGTTGCCTGTTGGATTATTTTTGTTGGGCAGCTATGGGCTAGCAGGCTTGTGGTTGGCTCCATCCGTGTGGAAGCGGGGTTTGCCAGTGGGAATGGCGATCGCTTGTCTGCTGCCATTTGGGGTACAGTTTAGTACGGGAGTTGGGACACCTGCGCGGATCTTTACGGCCCAGGTTGTCGAGTGGATTTTGCGCTCCTGGCAGATTTCGGCAATTTCGGCGGGTGATGTGATTGTGTTAGAAACAGGCGTTGCATATGTGGATCTGCCTTGCAGCGGACTCAAGAGTATGTGGACAGGGACGCTATTCTTACTAGCATCTACTTGGCTAGAAGGGCGACAAATTGGGCTGCGCTGGATCGTGGTGGGACTGGCAAATTTGGTGTTTCTGGCAATCGCCAATACTGCACGGGTGCTAATTTTGACAATTCTCACCCATGTGATCCACCAATCGGCATGGGCGGAAATCTTGCATGTGCCGCTGGGCTTAATCGGGTTTGTGATGGCAAGTTTACTAACTTGGGGACTGTTACGCTGGGTGCCAAAAGCGAGTGGTGATTTTAAGACAGACAATCAGGCTGAACCAACGCTGATGAGCCTAAACTGGCGATCGACATTAGGATTAGCAGGATTATTACTAGCATTGGCGATCGTGCCTGTACCACAATTCGATCGAGCGATCGCAGCGGTAGATTTATCGAGATTGCAGTGGGTGGCACCCATGCAGACTCAGCTTGTGAATCTTAACGTTCCAGAACAGAAGTTTTTTGCCAATTATCCAGGTGTAACTACCCGCAAACAGCAGTTTCAGTATGGTGATTTGACTGGAACCTCGGTGCTAGTAGCCAGTCCAACTTGGCAAGCGCACCACTCACCCGAAGTTTGTTTGGCATCGATCGGTTACAAAATTGCCCCCGAAATTCAGCAGTTAGTGACTCCAGATGTAAAGGCTAGATGGTTGTCGCTTGATGACGGCAAAAAATCTGCTGTCTATTGGTTTCAATCGGCAAAAAGTACGACGGATAACTTTAACTCTCGCTTCTGGGATGAAGTGTTTCGTCGCAACTCTGGGTGGACGATGGTTTCGGTGGTATTCGATAGAGCTGACTCGCCAGAATCTCCCGCAGTGCAAGGGTTTATTAAACAGACACACGATGCGATCGAACGACTTCAATCAGAAAATGCCGTGATGGTGTCGCCTGCGATTAAAACCATCCTTCTCTTCGAGACGCTTCGCGAACGGATACGCTACGCGAGTGCGGCTAGTAATGCAAAGTCCGCCTAAAGCTGTACTAATCGATTGAGTCCGCGTAGGCGGACTTTGTATCATGAGCGGAGACTTTAGTCTTTAGGCTCCTCCTTT
>JANNWD010000619.1:0-2829 GCA_031408315.1 Bacteroidota bacterium | reverse complement strand
AACCTGTAACTACAATGGTAGAAGTAAACAGGTTAATTAATAAAGACTTACTCATTGAAATTGAAGTAACCGCCATTATTGTTTAATAACAATGTTAATTAAATGTGTATTAATTACACAATAATTTTTAAAACGGCATTTTTTACTAAAAAATGGAATTATATTGCAGCCTCAACAAAGATGTTTTAAAATGAGTTTTTCAAATTTTGCAGTTCCGTATTCAATTGATGAAAAGTATAGTAAAAAAGTTGCTTATTTCTCAATGGAATTTGCAGTGCATCAACCACTAAAAATTTACAGCGGTGGTTTAGGTTTTTTAAGCGGTTCACATTTACGGAGTGCTTACGAATTGCGTCAAAATTTAGTAGGTATTGGTATTTTATGGAAGTACGGTTATTATGACCAAGGTCGCAATCCAGATCAAACCTTAAACGTACAATGGAACGAAAAAATTTATAATTATTTAGAAGATACTGGGATAAAATTTCAAATAGATATTCATGGTCATTCTGTTTGGGTTAAGGCAATGTATTTAAATCCAGAAACATTTAAAAGTGCACCATTATTTTTATTAAGTACCGATTTGCCAGAAAATGATTTTGTATCTCAAACCATTACTCATCGTTTGTACGATGCAAATGCGGCAACAAAAATTGCACAATTTATTTTATTGGGTGTTGGTGGTGTTAAGTTGTTAGAAATGTTGAATTTCAATCCAGCTTTATATCATTTAAACGAAGCACATGCTGTAAGTAGTGCTTTTGCGTTGTATAAAAAATATGGTAGTATAGAGGAAGTAAAAAAGCGGTTGGTATTTACTACACATACACCTGAGGAAGCTGGTAACGAAAAGCATGATATTTATTTATGCGATAAAATGGGTTATTTCTGTGGAATGCCTTTAGAGCAAGTACGTACAATTGCAGGTACGGCTGATGATAAATTTAATCACTCTTTAGCGGCATTGCGTTTTGCACAAATGGCAAATGGCGTATCGCAATTGCATGGGCAAGTAAGTAGAGATATGTGGAGTAAGTACGAAGGTATTTGTGAAATAAAAGCTATTACTAATGCTCAAAATTATAATTATTGGGCCGATAAGCAATTGTATCATTACATGAACGAAAAAAATGATATTGCTTTTGATGACAGAAAAAAATATTTAAAGAAAAGAGCTTTTGAAGTAGTTGCCGACCAAAGTGGCAAAGTAATGAATAAAGATATATTTACAATTGTTTGGGCTAGGCGTTTTGCTGGTTATAAAAGAGCAAGTTTTTTAGCACAAGATGAGGAACGTTTTGAAAAATTGTTGGCTAGCACAAAATATCCTGTACAAATTATTTGGGCTGGTAAGCCTTACCCACTAGATCATCCAGCAATTGATGAATTTAATATGCTGGTACAGCTAAGTAAAAAGTATAAAAATGTAGCGGTACTTACTGGGTACGAATTAGCATTGAGCAAACGTTTAAAACAAGCATCGGATGTTTGGTTAAACAACCCAAGAGTACCTAGGGAAGCAAGTGGTACAAGTGGAATGACGGCAGCAATGAATGGTGCTGTAAACTTTAGTACAAACGATGGTTGGATTTGTGAATTTATCAATCACGGTAATAACGGATTTGTAGTACCACCAGTTGATTATGCAAAAATGACTACACATGATCAGGATGAATATGATTTAGATCAATTGTATAATATTTTGGAAAATCAAATTTTACCCATGTATTACGATAATTACGACTTGTGGTTGCAAATAACTAAAAACGGGATGAGAGATGTTCGTTGGCAGTTTGATAGCAATAGAATGGCACAAGAGTATTATGAAATTTTGTACAGATAATATTTTTAAGAATTAGGGTAAGCCGCAAAGTTTTTTCTTTGCGGCTTTTTATTTTACAGCTTCATCTTCATAAATAATTTGTGATTAAATAGTCGTCCCTCAAAAAGTACTTTTTAATTTTTGGGCATAGTATTTCCAATAAATATGTACAAAAAAATTGTAAATAAATTTCCAACTGTAATATGCCTCTTTTTTCCAGAGGTTCATGACTCGTTTAAAGTTTAAAGCTGCTGCTGCAAGCACTAAATTAATTGCATCTCCTACTACTCCTTTTAAAAAATTTCTATTCATCCTGTGGTCACTTTTTAGGTGTCCAATTTTGGGTTCAATGCCTGCTCTTTTACTGTGTTTTTGTCGTTGTTCTTTAGTGATGTTTGGATTGGGTTTTGGAGTATAAATTTTTGTTTGTTCATGCACAGTTTTGCCTACATATCCTCTATCTGCAAATACTTCTTGTGGTGCTATTTCTATTAATTTTTTTACTTGGTCTAACGCTGCTACTATGGTTTTAGAATCATGTAGTGTTTCTGTAAAATTTAAAGCACCAACTACAATGCCCTCCGCCTTGGTTCGTGGCACACGAAACAAAAGGGAAATTTATTTTTTTCTCCGTTTCTTTGCACAAACAAAATCAATGAATCAACTAATAGAAAAAGCCGAAATACGCTGGGCAGATATTGACCCAAATTTCCATGTACTCCATAGCAAATATTACGATTATTGTGCCAATGCAAGAATGCAAATTTTACAAAAAAGAGGCGTAACCATGCAAGCCATTCAACAATATAATATTGGCCCTATTTTATTAAGAGAAGAGTGTGTATTTAAAAGAGAATTAAAATTTGGCGATACTATTGAAATACGCATTAGCCTAAAAAGCACAGACGAAACTTTTACTCGTTGGAGTTTTATAAACGAAATTTGGAAAAATGGCGATACACTTGCAGCCGTTATTACAGTTGATGGTGCTTGGATGGATACCATAA
>JANNWD010000618.1:0-1936 GCA_031408315.1 Bacteroidota bacterium | reverse complement strand
CATTAGCATTAAAACGTATTAACTCGTTAGTTGCATTAATTGCATAAACAATTTGATTTGGTCCTGGGGTTAAAACTTCTGGTGTTACCGTATCATCTTTTTTACAAGAGGAAAATATGGTTGCTACGATACAAATGGCTAAAAGTATTTTTTTCATGTTTGATTATTTTGAAGATATACGATTAAACTTTATTAACGGATTTAATAAAAAGATTTCTAATAAACAATCAATCGGAATATTTTTTGGAACCTGCCGCTTGTAAGTTTTACTTAGCAAAGAAATATTCAATACCTAATACATAACCCCGTAAACCTAACCCACTAATTACACCTTTGGCTTTTGCAGATACATGAGATAGTTTCCTAAACTCTTCTCTTCCAAAAATGTTAGAAATATGTACCTCTATCACAGGAGATGTAATAGCAGCAATAGCATCGCCTATTGCAACGGATGTATGTGTGTAACCACCGGGGTTAAAAATAATTCCATCAACACTAAAACCAACTTCTTGAATTTTATTTATTAATTCCCCTTCAACATTACTTTGGTAAAAGGTAAATTCTATTAAAGGGAATTGTTGTTGTAATTTTTTATAAAATATATCAAAACTTTCTCCGCCATAAATATCTACTTCTCTTGTACCAAGTAAGTTTAAGTTTGGTCCGTTTATTATGGCTATTTTCATTACCCTTTTGGTTTTGTAATATTATCAGCAAATATACATTGAACTTGATAGCCAAGTGGCTCGTAATAATTTTTTAAAATATTAGTTATTTGCAGCTCTGCTTGTTTTAGGTAGCCTTGGTTATTGGTTAAACTAGCTTGTGCTTGTTCGTACAATTGTTTTTGTGCAGTACCCAAATCTTTAATTGTTGTACTAGTAAATAAACCAGTTTGATTCATCATTTCTAATTTATCTAATTGCAATTGCAGGCTAAGTAATTTGCATTTAGGTAGATGAATAATTACGGTTTTATCTTTTGTATCAACAGTTACTTTTTTGTCTTGCAATTGTACACCATACTTAGCTTCGTAAGGCAAGGTTACTTGCAACGTATTTTCGGTCAAATAGTTTTTAAACTTATCCCACATGCCGCTATTGCCAGTATTGTTGGTAAGCTTTGCAGATGTTGTGCCTTGTACCGATAAGGCAGAAAGCTCAGCAATTTGCTGTACTAAATTTACATTTTGTACAACCGTAGATGTCATTTGATTACTACCATTTTTTTTACCTAAAAAATAAGCAGCAGCACCAAATAATAAAACCAGTACAATAAATATGAAGGATTTGCTCATAAAAAATAATTAATATTGAAAATCTCATTCCAACCCTTCTCCAAAGGAGAAGGAACTCGAAGACTGCATTATAGACTTTGATAATAATTTATTAAAAACTAAATGTACAAAAAATCATTTCACATCAGTGTTCCATCAAAAAAAATCGTTCCCTTCCTTCAACAATCAGTTAAATCTGTGTCTCCAAAAAATCGTGTAATTAGTGGAATTGGTCTAATTAGTGTACATCATCCCCACAAAATCATCAAATAAATATCTGCTGTCGTGTGGTCCAGGCGTAGCCTCAGGATGATACTGAACGGAGAAAGCTTTTTTACCCTTAACTCTTATTCCTTCAATACTATTATCGTTAAGATTTAAATGTGTAACCTCTATATTGGCATTTGCTTTTACAGCATCAGGGTTTACACCAAAGCCGTGGTTTTGTGTAGTAATTTCACTTTTACCCGTAATAATATTTTTAACAGGATGATTTAATCCTCTATGCCCATTTTGCATTTTAAAGGTACTAACACCATTTGCCAATGCCAATAATTGATGACCAAGGCAAATACCAAACAAAGGTTTGTCAACAGCTAAAATTTGCTTAACCGTTTTTACCGCATAATCCATTGGTGCAGGGTCGCCGGGGCCGTTGCT
>JANNWD010000617.1:0-2216 GCA_031408315.1 Bacteroidota bacterium | reverse complement strand
GTCCAAATTGAGCAGGGCAGTGGCGCTGCGCCGCGATCTGCTCCGCTCATTTCGGGGATACGCTTTGGACGTAGGCGGGTGACGACCAAGCAACTGACTTTGTTCACACGCCAGCTTGCTACGCTCACACAGGTTACCCCGCTTGAGGAATCACTGCGCACCATCGCGCTCCAAACTGAACAGCCGCACGTCCGCGATGCGATTGCGTCAGTTCATGCCGGGGTATTCGAAGGCCGCCGTCTTGCCGACGCTATGGCGCGCGAGGGGAAGAGCTTTCCGCCGCTTTTTCGCGCTATGGTGTCTGCGGGCGAGAGCGCAGGCACGCTGCCGATCATCCTTGAACGGCTGTCAATCCTGCTTGAGCGGCAAGCGGTGGTGCGCAGCAAGGTGATTACCGCGCTCGCCTATCCGATTGTCCTCGCGATTGTCGCTATGTTCGTTGTCGGCGCGCTGATGATCTTCGTGGTGCCAAAAGTGGTTGAACAATTTGATACCGTTGGCCAGCAATTGCCGCTGCTCACGCGGATCGTGATCTGGCTTTCTGATTTTCTGGCGAATTGGTGGTGGGCGCTGCTGATTGTGCTTGGGCTGAGTCTCGCGCTTGGTTGGCAGGCACTGCGTGATCCCAAATTGCGGCTGCGCTTTGATGGCTGGTTGCTGCGGCTGCCCCTATTTGGGCGGCTGATCCGCGATCTTCATGCGGCGCGTATGGCGCGCACGCTCGCGACGATGGTTGCGAGCCGATTGCCACTTTATGAAGGTCTCTCACTGACCACCCAGACTGTGCATAATCGCGCTTTGCGCGCGGCGTCCGAAGAGATTGTTGAGGCCATTCGTGGTGGTGGCAGCCTTTCTTCTGCGCTCAAACGCACCGCTGTTTTTCCACCATTACTCGTATATCTGACGGCATCAGGCGAAACATCGGGCCAGCTTGATACGATGCTTGAGCGCGCCGCCGATTATCTTGAGCGCGAATTTGATAGCTTCACCGCCGCTGCCCTATCAATGCTTGAGCCAGCGATTATCGTCCTGATGGGCAGCATTGTCGCAGCGATCGTGCTATCGATCCTGCTCCCCATTCTCCAACTCGAATCGCTTGCGGGCGCATGAGGTTTTTAATGCGTAACAAGGAAGAGGGATTTACCCTCATAGAACTTATGGTCGTGATTGTCATCCTCGGATTGCTCGCAACCGTGGTCGTGATCAACGTCCTGCCCAATCAGGATAAGGCGATGGTTGGCAAGGCCAAGGCTGACATCGCGCTGATTGAACAAGCGATGGAGCTGTATAAGCTTAACAACCTCACCTATCCCTCGGGCGCTGACGGGCTTCAGGCATTAGTCACCGCGCCCGCTTCGCTGACCCAGCCACAGCGCTATCAGCCCGGCGGCTACATCAAAAAGCTGCCAAAAGACCCGTGGGGGCGTGAGTATCTTTACGCCAATCCAGGGCGGCGTAGCGCGATTGACATCTATTCACTTGGTGCCGACGGGGCCGAGGGAGGCGAGGGCGAGAATGCGGATATCACCAACGCTCAGTGAGGCGGAACATGGCTTTACGCTCATAGAGCTAATGGTCGTTATCGCGATCATCGGGCTCATGTCGGCGGCGGTCATTTTCAATCTGCCTGATCCGCGCGGTAATTTGGTTGATGAGGCTGAACGCTTTGCCGCGCGCGCTGTCGCTGCGCGCGATGAGGCGGTGATCACAGCGCGCGAAACCCGCGTTCGGGTAACGCCGACGGGCTATGCATTTGACAAGCGACGGCGCGGCGAATGGACAGTGATTGAGGGAAAACCACTGCTTCCGGCCAATTGGGGCGAAGGCACACAGGCGAGCGCGGCAGAGGTCATCTTTGATCCAACCGGCCTTGCCAGTGATACCCAGCGCGTCCTGATTTCGCGCGAGGGTGCCAGCGTTGCGGTTAATTTGGGCAGCGATGGATCGATCCGTGTTGCGGGGTAAGTGTCAGCAAGGCTTTACCCTCATCGAAATGATGGTCGCGCTCGCGGTGTTCAGCCTCGCCGCGCTTGCGCTCCTGCGTCTGCAAGGGGCGACGGTGAGCAGCACCGCAGTGATTGAAACGCGCGCACTTGGCCAGATTGTCGCCAATAATCTCGCGGTTGAGGCGCTAACCGATGCCGTACCGCCGCCGCTTGGCAAAACCGAAGGCGTCACCGAAAATGGTGGTCGTAAATGGCGCTGGAGCCGGATCA
>JANNWD010000616.1:0-3563 GCA_031408315.1 Bacteroidota bacterium | reverse complement strand
TGCGGTTTATGCTCTTTGATTGAATCCCTTTTTCTTTTAACTGTGCTAACCAGCTACGAACAAAAGTGGGCTTTATTTCAATTATACTGCTTATGGTAAACTGGATTTTCATATAATCAAGAAAATCAGTTAAATCGGTATGGTATGCTGTAATGGTGTGTTGTGAATACCGCTTTTGAAATTGTAGGTATTGCACAAAATCGTTTAAATAAAATTGATTGGTATGGGGCATAAAAAAACTGATACCTAAAGTTACATTAACTAGATATCAGTTATATATTTTTACTAAAGAAAAAAGAATTAATCTAATTTTCCTGAAGCTAATTGTTGCTTGTAAACTGCTTTTAATACCTGTGTTCTTTTAACAACAGATGGCTTTGTAAAAGATTGTCTATCTCTTAGCTGTAACAAAGTTTTGCTTTTTTCAAACTTCTTCTTGTACTTTTTAAGTGCTTTGTCAATGTTTTCGCAATCTTTAGAATCGATAATTAACATAATTTATACCCCCTTTAAATGATTTGGGCTGCAAAGATAGGGAGATTAATTTAATATTTATGATTGAATATTGAATATTTTTGTAAATAAATAAAAATATGTTTACAGGTATTATTGAAAGTTTGGGGGAGGTTAAAAGCATTGAATTTAAAG
The DNA here is from genome assembly GCA_031408315.1 of Bacteroidota bacterium. GTDB lineage: Bacteria > Bacteroidota > Bacteroidia > Chitinophagales > Chitinophagaceae > Ferruginibacter. Next base: position 2,915 of record JANNWD010000616.1, on the reverse strand, counting down.
GTACAAATATTTCCTTTTGGATACAATCTACACTATCTAATCAATTAAAAGTAGACCAAAGTGTAAGCCATAATGGCGTTTGCTTAACTGTAGAGCAAATTATAGATGATAGCCATAAAGTAACCGCTATTGAAGAAACTTTACTAAAAACAAATTTAAATAAGCTAGTAATTGGAGATATAGTGAATTTGGAAAGGTGCATGCAAATGAATGGACGTATTGATGGACATATTGTACAAGGGCATGTAGATGATATTGCAACCTGTAAAAATGTTATTGTAAAAGAGGGAAGTTGGGAATTTACTTTTGAATTTAATGAAAAATTTGCTGCTTTAATTATTGAAAAAGGAAGTGTGTGTGTAAATGGAATAAGCTTAACAGCTTTTAATGTAACTAAGAATAGTTTTAGTGTGGCAATAATACCATACACTTATAATAATACAAACATTGGAAAAATATCTGTTAGCAATTTAGTAAATATTGAATTTGACATATTAGGTAAATATTTTAGTAGAAATTTAGAATTACTAAATACGCCTATGACCATCCTTTAATTTTAGAAATGGCTTTTCAATAAAATAATAGCTTATACTTGATAAACAATAAGTAATTACTAAAAACAATAATGCTGTTGTTAGTGTAAAAAGTGTAACATTATTTTTTTGTAGTACATAACCTCCAAAAGTTAGTACTATGCCATGAAAACAATATAAACCATAAGATATTTTTCCAGTATAGATTAAAAATTTTGCCTTGTTTAACTTAACCAACGTTTTTGCGTTTGTCATTTGCTCCACAATTAACAATGCAATAAAAAGTATAAATAAATAGCGTACTAATAAATTTATATAATCGTTTGTAATGCCTGTATTCTGTGATGTTGCTAAGTATGAAATTAAAAATAAAATCCAAGGAGAAATATAAAACAATAAAATAGATATAAATGATTTATTAGTGAAGAGATTTTTACATTTTTCAAATTGATTAAATAATAAGGTTGCTGAAAGTGCTCCAATACCAAAATCGAACAAGTATGTTAGTGTATTAAAATAATGTGCTTTATAAGTGTTGATAGCATAAATATTAAACACAATACTAATTAACATTAACAATAATAAACACAAAATTAAATGTTGCTTTAAACCCCATAAACATAAGCCCCATAATATATAAAATTGTTCTTCTACGGATAAGGTCCATAAAAATTGTAAAAAATAAACTTGCCCTTCATTGTAAAAATTTGCTATAAAAAAAATATAATAAGTAGCAGGTGGTAATGTTATTTTAATCCCTAAATATGATGCGGCCAAGGGTAAAATAATAAAAGAAAAAAGCAATAAAATATAATAAAGGGGCCAAATACGTAAAGCTCTTCTAATAAAATAATTTTTGAATGAAAAATTGCCTTTACTTTTTATTTCGGCTAAGCCAAGCCATGTTATTAAAAAAGAGGAGAGGGTAAAAAAAACATCAATCGATAAATCTAATTTATGAAAAAGAAAAAGTGCAAAGCCATTTAAACTATTTGGGCTATAAGCATGATAAAAAAAAACGGCTAAAAATGACAACCCACGTATTGCATCAAGTTGAGGATAATAAAGTTTATTTTTTTGAATACTATTCATTTTAAATACTTTTACCACCCATTGCTGCACCCACTGCCATATCCATTATACGCTCTGCGTAAGGCTTTGATACCGCATTCAACTCTTCAATTTTTGTTTGAATTAAATTTTTATCCTTTAAAGATAAAGAAAATTGTAAGGCTTGGATAGCATTAGTACTATCAATAATTTCTTGCTTAGATAAATGTGCAATATTTTTTTGAACAAATTTTTCTGTGGTTTGCAATAATTGTTCTGCTTCTGTTTGTGCTTCTACCAATGCCCTTATGGCAATATCGTCTTTTGCATTTTCAATTGATTGTTGCAGCATTTTTTCTACATCGGTATCCGATAAATTTTGTTGAGGCTTTACTGTTATTTCTTGCTCTACCCCACTTCTTAATTCTTTGGCACTTACATTTAATAACCCATCTGCATTTATTAAAAAGCCAATTTCTACCTTAGCAAACCCTGCTGGCATATTGGGTATTCCTTTTAATATAAATTCATCTAGCTTCCTATTGTCTTTTACCAAATCTCTTTCTCCTTGATAGACTGAAATTACCATTCCACTTTGTCCATCTTTTTGAGTGGTGTATTGCCTTGTAGCTTTTGCAGGTATTTTGGTATTACGTGGCAATAATACATCCATTAAGCCGCCTATCGTTTCTAACCCAAGAGATAATGGTGTAATATCTAATAATAAAATATCTTTTGTATTGCCCGATAAAATGTCGGCTTGTATGGCTGCCCCTAATGCTACTACCTCATCTGGATTTACTGTATCATTAACTTCTTTTTCAAAAAACTTTGTGATGGCATTTTTTATTATTAGCGATTTTGTGCTACCGCCAACCATTATAACTTCATCAATTTGGGTTATTTTAAGTTGTGCATCTTTCAATGCATTTTTACAACAAGTAATTGTTTTATCAATAATAGGTTGTAGCAAATGTTGTAATTCTTGTTTTGAAAGACTTAAAGTAACATCACCAATTTGTTTAGTAAAATTTTCTTCCTTACTTAATATTTTTTTTGCTTCTTCAGCAACTAGTCGTAAATGTTGATGCAATAAATTATTTGTATCAATATTATTTTCTTTCCAGTAATTTACTATGGCATTATCAATATCATCGCCGCCTAAAAATGTATCGCCATTTGTAGAAAGCACTTCAAATACTCCGTTCTCAATTTTTAAAATAGAAATATCAAATGTGCCGCCACCTAAATCGTAAACTGCAATTGTTTTTTCTTGTGTTTTATCTAACCCAAATCCATAAGCTAAGCTTGCGGCTGTTGGCTCATTGATAA
>JANNWD010000615.1:0-1586 GCA_031408315.1 Bacteroidota bacterium | reverse complement strand
ACAAATACTATTTACGATTAACTGATAACAATTAACTAATAACGATTAACAACTAACATGAAAATAGCAGTAATTGGAACAGGATATGTAGGATTAGTAACAGGCACTTGTTTTGCAGAAACTGGCAACAAGGTTACTTGTGTTGACATTAATACTAAAATTATCGACAAATTAAATAATGGACAAATCACTATTTACGAACCTGGCTTGGAGAAACTTTTTTTACGTAATCAAAAAGAAGGAAGACTAACATTTACAACATCTTTAGAAGATGGGATTAAAGATGCACAAATAATTTTTTTAGCATTGCCTACACCGCCTGGTGAAGATGGTAGTGCAGATTTAAAATACATTTTAGGCGTAGCTAATGATTTGGGGAAACTTATTAGTAAAAATGATTTTAAAGTAATTATAGATAAAAGTACTGTGCCTGTTGGTACGGCAGATAAAGTTAAAGCCGCTATTTTAAAAAATGGTGCTGCCGAAACTTCATTTTCGGTAGTAAGCAATCCAGAGTTTTTACGGGAAGGTGTAGCCGTAGATGATTTTATGAAACCAGATAGAGTAGTTATTGGAACAAGTAGCGATAGAGCAAAAAAAATAATGAACGATTTGTATGCTCCCTTTGTACGCCAAGGCAATCCAATAATTTTTATGGATGAAAAAAGTGCAGAGCTTACAAAGTATGCTGCTAATTCTTTTTTGGCTACCAAAATAACGTTCATGAATGAAATTGCTAACCTATGTGAGTTGTTAGATGCAGATGTGGATATGGTACGTAAAGGAATTGGAAGTGATGAACGTATTGGTAAACGCTTTTTATTTCCAGGTATAGGATATGGTGGAAGTTGTTTTCCTAAAGATGTACAAGCATTAGCAAAATCATCTACAGAGGTTAATTATGAATTTAAAATTTTAGACGCCGTAATGGATGTAAACGAAAAACAAAAATTACATCTTTTACCTAAAATTAATAAATATTTTAAAGGCGATTTAACTGGTAAGCATTTTGCTTTATGGGGTTTAGCTTTTAAACCAAATACAGATGATATTAGAGAAGCACCAGCCTTGTATTTAATAGATGCTTTAACAGCTGCAGGTGCTACTATTACAGCATTTGACCCAGAAGCAATGAATAATGTAAAAGAAACAGAACAAGGAAAAAAAGTAAGTTTTGCTAATAATCAATATGAGGCATTACAAAATGCAGATGCTTTAATTATTGCAACTGAATGGAGTGAATTTAGAACACCCGATTTTGATAAAATAAACACTACATTAAAAACTAAAATAGTTTTTGATGGTAGAAATTTGTTTGACTTAACACAAATGCAGGAATTGGGTTATCATTATGAAAGTGTAGGAAGAAAGGCAATTAAGAATTAAAAATTAAAAATGAAGAATGAAAAAAAAAGTTTTAATAACAGGTGCAGCAGGTTTTTTAGGAAGCCATCTTTGCGATAAATTTATAAAAGAAGGATTTAATGTAATAGGTATGGATAACCTAATTACAGGTGATATGAAAAATATTGAGCACTTAATGCCTTTGCCAAATTTTTCGTTTTACCATCATGATGTTTCAAAAT
>JANNWD010000614.1:0-2071 GCA_031408315.1 Bacteroidota bacterium | reverse complement strand
GCTACCGCAGAAATGTTACTGGCATTGCTTCCCAGCTGGCGCGGTCGATACTTAAGTAGTGTTCGATCGAAGTAACCGGCCTGCATATCTATTTCTATTCGAGATGCCACCTGTTTAGCGTAGATGTGACAGCAACGCTGCAATTCCAACGCGACGCTGCAATGCCAATGTTGCGCTGAAATGCGACACTGCAACACCAACGTTGCGTGCAAACGCGACTCTGTGACAGCGACACTGAGATGCCGACGCAACGCTGTGACAGCAACTCTGCGATTCCAACGCGACGCTGCAATGCCATTGTTGCGCTGAAATGCGACACTGCAACACCAACGTTGCGCTCAAACGCGACACTGCGACAGCGACACTGAGACGCCGACACTGTGACAGCAGCGCAGCGATTCCAACGTGACGCTGCAATGCCATTGTTGCGCTGAAATGCAACACTGCTACGCCAACGTTGCGCTCAAACGCGACGCTGTGGTACCGACGCTGCAATGCCAACGCGGCGCTGCAACGCCAGATGTTGCGCTCAAATGCGAGGCTGTGACGCTAACACGACGCCAACGTTGCACTAAAATGCGACGCTGCAACAGCAACGCCGCGATGACAATGCACACAACGTTGCGACGCCAACGTTGGACTCAAACGCGACGCTGTGACAGCGACACTGAGTTGCCGACGCAACGCTGTGACAGCAACGCTGCAATTCCGAGGCGACGCTGCAATGCCAATGTTGTGCTGAAATGCGACACTGCAACACCAATGTTCCGTGCAAAAGCAACGCTGTGACAGCGACACAGAGATGCCGACGCGACGCTGTGACAGCAATCACCGAATTGTCCGAAGCATGGATCCAGCAGCCAAATTGACGCCCAGGTCCTGTTCAGCCAGCTTTTCGTTGGCGATCACTGTCATCCACTTATCGGACGTGATGACCTGCGTGGTGTTCTTCCGTTCGACCGGTTTGACCGTGAGCAGCGATCAAATCAAGTCCTTGGCTTCTGTCAACACCCGCCCCAGTATTCGTCGTGAAACTTGTACTGCGCCTTTCGAATCTTGCAAAAGAGACAATAACGGCTAAGCTCCACATGTTGGCCTGTGTGTCATAAGGCATCACCTGCAGGATATCCGGAGCCACGTAACCGGGTGTCCCACAGTGCATTTTCAGGCTGTTTGGCAGCAGGCACTTTTTTGCAAAGTCAAAGTCGGCGATTTTGATGTTCGAATCACTGTCGTTGGACTTCAACAATAAATTAAAAGAAGCACAGAATAAACCGACGGGGCTGTTGGGTGAGTGCACGTGTGTGTGCCATTGACTGATCGAGGCGGCATTGAGCAGCGACGAAAGCTGCTGATATGGTCGCTCGCTCCCTGGCTCTGTTTTTGCTCGGTGCTTCTGCTGCTGCAGCTACGGCCTTTGCGCTGCTCCCCGTTCCAGCGGAATGACAACAGCAATGCAATGCACTGACCTGTACCCTCGTACATGCAAGAGCAGATTCTCGGGCTTGAGATCGCGGTGCGCCACGTTAGTGGCTGTGGCAGAATTTCAGCGCCTCAAACAGCACGCGGCACGTGTCTCGCGCCTCCAGCTTGTTGTAGTAGCTCTCTTGCACGATACGGTCAAACAGCTTGCCGCGGCTCATATTTTCCGTCACTCCTCTCAAAATACTCCCAATTTACCGGGTGTCCACTGTGCCACGCCATGAATGGATACAGTCCAAAATTATGGCGCTAGAAGTCACGTATGCACCGTATAGTGCCCATGCAGACCTGAGATTGCCACTCTATGAATTGATACAGTCCAAAATACGGCGCTAGAATCACCACTGTTGGAAGCAACCAGGCCTGACTGTGGTGCTGCGCGATGAATTGATACAGTCCGAAATATGGCGCTAGAATCACCACTGATGGCAGCAGCCAGACCTGACTGTAGTGCTGCGCCATGAATTGATACAGTACGAAATACAGCGCTGGAATCACCACTGTTGGCAGCAACCAGACCTGACTGTGCAGCTCCTGCATTTGTTACAGTCCGAAATAAGGCGGTAGAATCAACAAGAATGGCGGCATC
>JANNWD010000613.1:0-1770 GCA_031408315.1 Bacteroidota bacterium | reverse complement strand
ATCCATCGCTCGGCGGTCTCCCTCAATGAGATCGGTGAAGTATTCTTGTGGTAAAAACTCTAAATTATCTCGGTCTATATTAACCGCTAATTCAGGTACAAATAGATCTAAGAATTCTAGAAAAAAGGTGCTAATTAGTTGCTTGAACAACTGGTCATGGTCGATAGTCTTCGCCATAAATTCATTATAAACACCACTCTGATCTTAGCGTAGAATGGGCATTGGCAGCTCTACCATCTAAGATTTATTGTCCATTAACCAACCCAAGTTGTTACCTGTAACTCCAGCGGTTTTAACCGTTGCTTGTAATACGAAGTCCGCCTGCGCGGACTAAATATATCAGCCACGATTATCCTACGGGGACGCTCCGCGAACAATCGTAGGCGTTCTAGTAGGTAGCAACTTTGGTTAACTAATAAACCTGTTGAAATTATTGCAATTTCAGGAACTTTTCTAAGGCTGCAACCATATTTGGTGGCCAACGGCGGGTATTTTTGACCCAATCTAGATCCTTGTAGCGACCGTCCAAACCAATTACTGCAACCCAATTACTTTCAGCTTCACCACGTTGACCAGTTTCCCATAAGGCAGCACTGAGAGCAGCGCGAACGTCAGGAAAATCTCGATACTTTCTGACGATATTTTTCATGTTGCGGATGGCTTCGGGAATCTGACCATCTTGATACAAAGCTAAGGCATAATTTGCCCGTGCAAATGCAAAATCAGGGGCGATTTCTGATGCTCTGACATAATTATTGATCGCTCTTTTCCATTCACCTAAACCAGCATAGGCGTTACCTAGATTATTCCAAGCCATCGCATCTTTGGGATCGATCGACAGGATATACTTATAGTCAGAGATTGCTTCTTTCCATTTACCCAAACCTTCTAAGGCTGTGCCCCGATTCAGGTACGCATCGGGATAGTTGGGTAATAGCTCGATCGACTTATCAAAGTCTTTGACAGCTTCGGTGAGCTTATTTTGACTCACACGAGAATTACCTCGATTACTCCAGATCGCTGGATTTTGCGGAAATAGATCGATGAGTTGCGTCCAATACTTTTCCGCAGTTTCAAAATCACCTGCATTAGTAGCTGTAAAAGCTTGAGTGCGAAGTAGATCGCCGCGTTGAAAGTCTGTGTCGGTGACATCAGTTGGTGCTGGCTGTGCTAGTCCAGAACTAATCGGAGTTAACACCATTAGCACGATCGCTAAAATACTCACCAACCACCGCTTTACCATAATCAACTTTCGATATTTTATCCCTTTACTGTACGGGAATTGAGTAAAACTATCAATTTAATTTGATCTTGTTTAGGATGGTGCGTTACGCTAACTCGGTAACACGCCCGACAGTTTAAAGCCTAATGCTGAAAATTCGCCCTGCCCAATCACAAGATGTAGATGCCATTTTTGATTTGATCATGGGTTTGGCTGACTATGAGCAGCTAACCGAGCAAGTGACTGGTAATAGTGACCTACTTCGATCGCATTTATTTGGGACCAGACCCGCTGCTGCTGAGGCGATCATCGCTGAGTTGGACTCCAAAGTAGTTGGGTTTGGATTGTTCTTTCATACCTACTCCACCTTTCTGACTCAACCAGGATTGCACCTCGAAGATGTGTTTGTCTTGCCCGAATATCGTCGTCAGGGGATTGGTAAAGCCTTGATGATGTCTGTTGCCAAAATTGCATTCGATCGCGGCTGTGGTCGCTTGGAGTGGTCAGTACTGGACTGGAATCAACCTGCGATCGATTTCTATCACAGC
>JANNWD010000612.1:0-15146 GCA_031408315.1 Bacteroidota bacterium | reverse complement strand
GCTTCTAAAAATAAATTTTTATCGCTAATACCCCACACATCTATTTTTTTTGCTTTAAAATTTTCTTGCTGGTAAAGTTGTAAGCCATTTATATTGTTAGATAATAACCCTTGAATATTAGCCCAAGTAGGATCGCCACCTAAAAAATACAAATTTTCGTAACCCTTAAAATCGTTAATTACAGTGTGTTGATTTACTGCTAAGGGATTGCGGCTGGCAGTTTTTGGGCTTTCTACATCGGGTATGCCAGTAATAGTTGCCCACACTCCTCTAGCAGTACCGTAAGATGGCGTAAAACATCTATCAAAAAAAATACCCTGATTACAAAGCTCATTAAAATAAGGTGTAGTGTTTAAAGCATTGCTGTACATACTGCTTTTATATGCACTAAAACTTTCGCAAATAACTAATACAATATTTGGTTTGTTTGTAAATGTATCTGTAACACTATTTTTTCTTTCGTAATTTAAATTAGTGCTATCAACGTTTTTAATGCCTAAATGGATTGCCATTAAAGGATAAACCGCTTTTAGTTTATTAATATCTATTCTTGAGTTTTTAAATGTTAACGAGCTAAAAAAACTTTGAAAAGGATTGAGAGCAAGGTTAGCTTTAAAGTCATCACTCAATGTAAATGCATCACTCCAGCGTAAAGGATATTGGCTAAATTTTCCAAAAACAAGTGTTGCTAAAACTAAAAAGAAAGCAATGTGTTGTAAAACACCTTTGCGTTTGTACCAAGTATATTGTGTTTGATAATGTTGCAATAATCGGCTAAAAATCAACCATCCAAAAACCGATAAAATTACCAAGCCAGTAATTATTTTTATAATTGGATAAGTTTGCCACATCATTCCCATAGAAATACCAACATCTTGCAAATAATTTAAAACGGATGCATTTAATCGTTGATGTAAATAATCATAATGATAAAAATCGGCACCAAAAAAAATTAGCATTCCTATAAAAATAATGGTAATAATGCCATTCCAAAATTTAGCTGCATTACTATTTTTAAATGGATGCAAAAAAGGGAAACTACATAATACTAAAATAAGCAACCCTAAAATACTAGCAAACTTTGCATCAAATCGTAACCCCATTAAAAATGCAGAGCCACTAAACGCTTTGTGTGATGGATTGTACATAAAACAAAAAGCCAACCTGTACAAACTCATACAAACAATAAATATAAGTACAACCGAAAAAATCCAACGTATAAGTTTAGGAATATTGCGTAAAAAAAGCATAAATAGTGTTTTTTGCCACTGCAAAATTAGTTTAATTATTTTTGTATAAAAGCAATTGGCTGTAAGCCTTATTAATGGAGCAATTATTACACTTTGATAAACATCTTTTTAAACTAATTAATAATGGGTTAAGTAACCCTTTTTTTGATTGGATAATGCCTTGGCTACGCAACTCTACCATGTGGGTACCCTTATATTTTTTTTTAGTTTTATTTGCGTTAATCAATTATAAAAAATATGGTATTTGGTGGCTTGTATTTGCTATTTGTACTGCATGGTTTACCGATTTTGTAAGTAGTGGATTAATAAAAAATAGCATAATTCGTTTACGCCCTTGCAACGATCCCTCTATAGCATCCTTTGTGCATGTATTAGTTGGGTATAGGCCACAAAGTAGCAGTTTTACCTCATCGCATGCTGCCAATCATTTTGCAGTAGCTATGTTTTTGTACACCACATTTAAAAAGCAATTCGGAAACTGGCCATTAATTTTCTTTTTTTGGGCTTTTAGTATTTCGTTTGCACAAGTATATGTAGGTGTACATTTTCCGTTAGATATTATTTGTGGAGCAATGGTTGGTATTTTTATCGGATATTTGTGTGGTAAGCAATTTAACAAAAACTATAGCTTGACTTAACAACAGCATGGAAATTTTTATATTACTAGTCCTTATTTTTATAAATGCACTCTTTGTAATGAGTGAAATTGCTTTGGTTAGCGTAAGAAAAGGTAGGTTAGAAGCAATGAGCAATAAAGGCGATGAAAAAGCCAAAGCGGCCCTAGATTTAGCCGAAAATCCTGAAAAATTTTTATCTACCGCTCAAATTGGTATTACATTAATTTCAATTTTAACAGGTGTGTATTCTGGCGAAAAATTTAGTAAAGATTTAAAACCTTTTATAGAACAAATTGATTTTGTGCAACCATATGCCGAATCTATTTCGACAGTAATAATCGTAGCCCTGGTTACATTTTTATCTATTGTTTTTGGAGAATTAATACCAAAAAGAATTGGAATGTTGCGATCAGAAAAAATTGCCAAAGCTGTAGCATTTCCTATGAATATATTATCTAAAATAGCCTACCCAATTGTATGGTTATTAAACGGTATTACGAACCTTATTTTTAAATTGTTTAATATTAAAGTTTCGTCGGATAGTGCTGTAACGGAGGAAGAAATAAAAGCAATGATTAGCGAAGGAAGTGAGCATGGCACTATTGAAGAGGAAGAAAAAGATATTATAGAAAGAGTTTTTCATTTAGGGGATAGAAGTATAACCAGTTTAATGACACACCGTACAGATATAGAATGGTTAAGCGTTTCGGATACGGTACAAGATGTAAAAAACAAATTGGACAATATTGTTTTTAGTAGTTACCCTGTTTGTGAGGAAACTGTAGATAATATAAAAGGAATTATTAGTGTAAAAGATTTGGTAAAAGCTAATCCTAGTACTTTATTAAAAGATATAGCTAAGCCAGCTATGTTTGTGCCAGAAAATAATACAGCCTATAAGTTGCTTGAAAAATTTAAAGCAACAAAAATTCATAGTTGTTTTATTGTAAATGAATATGGTACATTAGAAGGATTAATTACACTTAACGATATTTTAGAAGCCATAGTTGGCGATGTACCACAAAGTGGACAAGAAGAATATGAAATTATAACAAGACAAGATGGAACGTATTTAGTAGATGCTCAAATTCAGTTTTATAATTTTTTAAGCCATTTTGAAAAAACAGAATGGATGAATGAAGACGAACATGACTTTGATACCCTTGCCGGATTTGTATTGCATGAATTAGAACACATACCATCAACTGGTGAAACCTTTGATTGGCGTGGGTTTAGCTTTGAAATAGTGGATATGGATGGACAAAGAATAGATAAATTAATTGTAAAAGTTTCGGAAGAAATTAAAGACAATATGGAAGAGAAATAATTTTTTCGCTGTATATAATTTTGTAAAACCTAGCAATTACTGTTACCATTTTATTGGCTAATAAAGGCACAAGCCTTATTTGCTATACTTCCCCAATAAAAATGAGTAAAGTAAGCTGCTGGTATAGTCTTAGATATGTCTATAGCATAAATGCTTTCAATAAAACCTTCCCAATTATTATCTTCAACAGTTGTTAATTTGCCATTTGTAATTTGTTCAGGAATACCAATAGCACCGCTTTGTGTGCTTATTACAGAAAGATTGTAGCCCAATGCTTCTACAACTTTTGTTTTTATACCACCACCTTCAATTACGGGATTTAAAAAAATATCGGCACCTTTAAAATAGGTAGTAATATCATCTACAAAACCAGCGTAAATAATATTTTTATTTCCTTCTAAATTATTTAACTCGGCAGGTAGTTTGTTTCCACAAATAATTATTTTATAGTTAAAATTACCTTTTTCAATTAAAACTGTATTTATGGTAGATAAAATAATTTTTAACGCATCTAAATTAGGTTTATAATTTAATGTGCCATTAAATAGTAGTATTTTTTCATCTTCCCTAATACCATATTTTTTATGTAGATAATCTTTTGCCTCTTTTTGTTGTAAAGCAGTAGGAGGCTGGCTTAACTCAAAGCCATACGTTATTGTAGTACATTTTTCTGGTAATAATTTAAAATTTTTTATTGCATAATTTTTATCATCATCTTGTATAAAAAAATTATAGTTGGCTTTTTTGTGCGTTAATTTTTCGTAATTAAATAAAATGCCCCACCACCATTTGCCAATGCTTTTAAAACGCAATGCCTCAATATTATGTGAGTGTACAATTAGTTTTACATTACAAAATAGTTTTAGCAAAATACCTAACCAACCGTAATAAGGGTGTTCAATAATAAGATGAGTAATGTTTTTTTGGTTTATTATTTTACGTATGGTGAAAAAGTAAAAAAGGTTGATGTAACGCAATTTGCTTTCGCTTAAAATGGGTAAAACGGTATATTCTTTTGCATAACTTACATCATTACTTTTGGTTGTAACACAAGTAAGGTTTACTTTTTGGCTAAAAAACTGGTAAAAAAAAGCTATGCCTTTTTGCCCACCCATTTTAGCCGGTAAAAAATTATAAGAAACTATGCTAAGTACATTTATCATGCTTAATTTTTTCACACAAAGCAACAATGGAAATAAAGCGTACAAAGATTATCTACATTGTTACGTAGCAATCTTTGTACTCGTTGTGTGAAACCTTTTATACCTTCTTCTTTCTAAATAACAAAAACAACGTTGCTGCAATAACCAAATAAATTAAAATAATACACCAAAACGAAATGGTATTACCTGTTATATATGCTCTAGGCTCAAACCTAAATTCTACATTGTGTTTACCTGCGGGCAAAGCAATGCCACGTAAAGCGTAATTTGTTTTTACATAGTCTGCTTTTTGTCCATCAATGTAAGCATTCCAACCTCTGTTGTAATAAATTTCACTTAACACTGCAAACTGTGGTGTGGCAGCATTAAAAGCATAGGTTATTTTATCATTTTGCCTTTCACTAATTTTAATGCTTGCTGTACTATCTACAATAGGTAGTTGTTTAATACTACCTTTATAAATTTCATTTACAACAGCGATATCTCTTAAATTAGTGCTATCCAAAGCTAGCATTTCGTTATTGGCACTATTTACAAACTTAATACCTTTTACTAACCAACATGGACCAAAAGCACCAGGATTTTGTTGAGCCATGGTTTTACCCGTTTCATCTTGCCCAATAAAATATTTTGTGTTTAGCATATTCAATACACTCATATTTCCTTTACCAATTTGGTTTTCAATCAAATCTTGATACAAGGCTAACTTGGCAGGGTGGTAGCCACCAATTGAATTGTGGTGGTAAGAGGTTATTGACTCATTAGTGAAGCTACCGCTTTGATGGAAGACTCTAAAATTGGCATGGTCTGGGTCTTTTAATATTTGCAAATCGGCGGCAGTTGGTGTAAAGGCATCTGCAACTTCTTCTTTTTCTTTAAAATCATCGTAGTTTAAATAGCGTTTATCTACACTAATTAAATCGTATAGTAAAATAACAATTAAAGCAACTGTAGCCACTATTGGGCTAATCTTTTTTCTTAACAACAAATCTATTAAGGCTACGCTTGCTGCCATTATAAAAAAAGTTCGTAGTAAATCCATACCACCTTCATGCTTTCTATCCGATCGTATGGCTGTCATTAATTCTTTAGCCATACTTTCGCCTTGTGCAATATCTTGTTTTCCATTTTGCCCTCTACTAAAGTTTTCTACAAATCCTTTTTTAATATCTGCATCACCTTTTCCTGTATAATCGGCCATTGCCCAAAATGCACCTAATAAAATAATAACGGCAGCGGCGGCAATAAATCCAATTTTTACTTTTTTAAATGCTTCTTTATAATCGGTTTCTTTTAGCAATTTACTTAACGTAAGTACCGCCAATACGGGTATGCAAAACTGCGGAATAACCAACGCCATGCTAGGTGCTCTAAACTTGTTGTAAAAAGGTAAATAATCTAACATAAAACTATTAAAACCTATAAAATTGCTACCCCAAGCTAATAAAATACCAATTACACTTGCAGCAATAATCCACCATTTATGCCAACTATTTACATAAAATAAACCTAGTATAAATAACAAACAAACAACAGCACCTAAATATACTGGGCCACTTGTAGTTTCGCTAAGGCTGCTCATACTGCCCCAATAACTATAACCATTTAAAGCACCTAAGGCATTTTCTTCTGGCACACCCATTTCTGCAAATTTTTCTACTGTTTTACTACTGGCAGAGTGTTCGTTACCACCATTACTACCGCCAAATAAGCTTGGTACTAAAAAGGTAAAGGTTTCCATTTTGCCTAAGCTCCAGCGTAAGGCATAATCTTTATCTAATCCACCTTTTGTTTTATTTGAGCCGCTGTCGCTAGCATTTAAAGTAAGCTGACTTTTTCCTCCTCTCATGGTTTCTTTAGCGTAATCGTATGTTGGCATTATTATACCTGCACACACACCAAGGCCAAGTAAGCCTGCAGCTAACGCCAATGCAGATGCTTTTACGCCATGTAAAATGTTTTTTTCTTTATAGGCATTAACAAAAAAAGCAACTGTTATGCAACCTGCAATTATAAATAGATAATAAACAATTTGTAAATGGCTTTGTCCAATTGTAAATGCCGCAAACAAAGCAGTAATTAAAAAACCTATCAAATATTTCCGTTGAAAAAGTAATTGTATACCAGCAATAATCATTGGGGCATAAGCAATACTCATCATTTTTGTATTATGCCCAACCGATATTATTATTGGATTGTATGTACTATATGCATACGCTAATCCTCCAAAAATACTTACCCATGGGTTTGCCCCTAATACAAGGCATAAAATATAAAAACATAAACTTGCTATAAAGAAAAATGCCATAGGCTCTGGCAACCAAAGCGAAAATGCATTACGAATAACTTCAGTACCTGCACTAATATTACTAGTACCTTCCATGGCTATTTGGTAGGTAGGCATTCCACCAAACATGCTATTTGTCCATAACGGAAATTTGCCTGTTTTTTCCTTTACCTCAACCGATTGCTGAGACATTCCTTTCCATCCTTGAGTATCATGCTGGTTTAGCACTTTACCTTCAAAACTGGGTTTGCAGTATATAAAAGCTACTATAGCAAAAACAACAATAGCTATTATATGGGGCAATAACTTCTTAAAATCAAAATTCTTCATTCGTATATTTTTTAAAACGGCAATTTAAAACTAAAAAAGCATAAAAAAAGCCGCTTACACAAAGGGCTTTATATTTTATACATTATTTTTTAAAATAAGTAGATTAATACATTTTAAAAATTGATGCTTACTGATTTTGCTAAAACGAAAAAGTATGCCTCCCTTCGTAATTTACTGGGAACGATTTAAAGATATTTGCCTTGCCTACCTTAACCTTTCCAGTAACTTTTACTGTAACCTCTTTATTAAAAAGTGTAGGAAATCCATTTTTAAATACATTCTTCATATCTACATCTATTGATAGCGGAATAGTAAAATCTTCTCTTTTAGGAATACCAATTTGATATTCTTGTGCTGTATGACCTAAATAATTTCCATCAACAAAAACATCCAAATCGGTGCTTTTTAGTTGAAGCCCAAAATTGTTTGGGTTGTAGTAAACCAAGTCAACTTTTACTTTGGAAGAGGAAAACCCCATATTATCAATTTTAAAATTCTTAAAATCTCTGTACACAAATTCTTTTGGACTACGACAACCTGTCATAAAAATGGTAAATATTAAAACAACAATAGAGTAGGAGATGAGTTTGTGTTTTGCAACTAATTTTTTCATACTGTAAAATAGTGGAAAACACCATGACTACAAAAAAAGCCAAAACTTTAATAAAATTTTATGCTAACTTGCTTAGTATATAGTAGGCTAGTTTGCTCAATAAACAGTAAAATTTTAATCTAATTATTTTAGCTTTAAAATTATTTTATAATTTATTCTTTTTAAATTACTTATGAAATTTTATTAAATATTTAATATAGTTTAAATTTTGTATTTTATCTTAAAAATTAATTTTAAAGTGTACTTCAGCCTAAATAATTTTTTAAAATATTTTAGTATACTAAATAATTGATTATTATTAATTTGTAAATTTTATTGAAATATTTATTTTATTAAAAATTCGTTATAACATTTTTTAATAATGCATTTTTACTAAATTCTATTATTTTTATCAGTTGGGCAAAATGTATGGCAGTAATAGTTAAGGGCTTTAAATCGAAAATTATGGAGTGATTATAAAATGATAAATATAAAGTGTATAAATACGTCATAATGGCATTAAGTATTATATAGTGTAGTTTTTAATTAATAGCACACAATTAAAAGCAGTTTGTAAAGTATTTTTGGCTATATATAATTTTTTACTATTTATTTAGTCACTTTGTTAGATTTTTTTTAAGTATATGTAGTTTTATATCATTTTTATATAGGTATTTTAGAATTTGTATATTTTTACGTAAAAATGCGTAAAATTACTGTGTAATAAATTTGCGTTTTCCGAAAATGTTATTACTTTTGTTATAGAAATTAAGAATGGCGATTACCTCGGTTATTCTTTTTTTCCAATTTTGAAGTCCATTTTCCTACAAAGAACTATCCATTTCGGTCCGGGTTTTACTTCCCTACGTCGAATGCTTATGAAGACAATTAAAAATTCAAACCACAAGAAATGAAATATTTTTACTTAATAGCGTTTGCTAGTACAACATTGTTTTTTTGTACACTTTCGGTTAAAACTTATGCCGATCCCGTAACACCATTAACATTTAATTTTAGTGTACTGCCTATACATTTATCGGGTGGGTTTTTACAAGTAAACTCCACATATAAATTTGTAGGTGTTGCCAACGGAACTAGTGCTGTAGTTACCATAGTAAGTACTACAGGGGGTGCAACCGTAGAAATGTTGGATGATAATGACCTAACAAAGCCAGAAGCGTTTTCCCCACGTATTTATGTACCTGCATTTAGTGATGGTATGGTGGAATTTAAAATTGAGTACTTTTCAGGTAATTCAAATAACCCTAAGGTGTTAGCATCATTATCAGCTACCGCAATGGATATAGATGGTACTACAAGTGTAAGGTATGAGAGAGATGCATTAAACATGGGAACAGGATCGGTTTTGTCATATCAATCTAATACTTTAGAAATTAGTGTAGCACAAACTGGCAACGAGTTTTTAGCTACCAATATTGCTGGAGTTGAATACCCAGGAGTAGATACTACAGCCAAACAGGTAATGTTTACCCTTTCTAATACCAACATAAGCAGCTTTACATATAAAGTTGGTGTAAATAATTTATCTAACACTGGAGATAGTCGCCAAAAAGGAATTTATTTTAAGGGATTTAATTACAGTACTTTAGCTGTAAAATATGCAAATTTTAGTGCATCAATTTACAATAATGGAGTACAATTAAATTGGGTTACAGAATACGAAAGCCAAAATGATTACTTTGAAGTACAACGTTCGTTTGATGGAACTAACTTTAACACAATAGGGTTGGTGTTAGATGCTGAAAGTACAGTAAATAACTATACAAACTACCGTTTTAAAGATAATGCTAGCATTTTAGCCCAAAAAGACGTAATTTATTACAGATTAAAGCAAATAGATAAAAATGGCAGCTTTACTTATAGTACAACAATAGCGGTTCGTTTAAAAGCTAAAGAAGGTGTAAAAATTCAAACTTGGCCAAATCCATTTACACAAAAAATAGTAATAGGCTTTACAGCCACCAATGCTGTACAAGCAGTTGTAAAATTAATTAATGCTAACGGTCAGGTTGTGTTAACGCAACAAAGCCAGGCAAATAAAGGCTACAACAATTTAGTTATTACCAACGTAAGCCAGCTAACGGCTGGTACTTATATAGCACAGATTATAGTTAATAACGAAGTAATAGGTAGCCAAAAAATTATAAAACAATAACCAAGCAATAAGCAAAAAGTAGGAGAGTGCTGTAATTTACCCTTGCAGCACTTCTATTTTTCTTATCTTATTTTGGTATTAAATATACTTTTCTCAACAAAATTTTAACATTTACATAATAAAATTGCCAAGTAGGCGTTTATAGTGTGCCTCCAATTATAAATATGTAATGCTTGGTTTATTACCTCGTTTTCTTTGGGGGTTACAGAATCGAGAGATTCTTAACAAAGGCCGCATTTCCATGTGGCTTTTTTGTTTTTTATATATTTAACATAAAACTGCTTTTCATACTCTCTTCATACTCTCACTATGCTTGTGCCATACTTGTGCTATACAGATAGTAGCTTTAGTTAATATCCAAATTTTTAATAATTATTTTAAGCTCTTTATCAGTAATGCTACTTTCTTCCGATTTATCGTAAATAGTGAGTAAAAACACCGTTTTATCATTTATCAATACATGAGTAATTACCCTAGCTCCGCCACTTTTGCCTTTATTTTTTGAGGCTATAGTAATACGTATTTTGTAGCAATTATCACCAATAAAAGTGCCTGTAGTAGGGTGTGTTTAAGTATTGAAATTAATGTGCCGTATTCATTTTTTAAGGAGGGGTATTTTTTTACAAGCCGCTTAATTTCTTTCTCAAATTTTTGGGTAGGAATAATTTTATAGTTCATGCAATAACTATTCAGCGGTTTTTAGCTTTATTTTACCCTGCTTGTACAATTTTACTTGTGCCATTGCCTCTTTTAAATCGGTTAGCAACTTTGCACCCTCATCGCTAAGTGGCTGTGTTTTTATATATGATTGGCTACCCAAAAACTCCAATACAAAAGGAACTTTTGCATTATTTTTTATATCTACCAATACTTTCATAAAAGTATATTTTTACTACAAAGTTAGTAAATATTAGGTGTGGATATTAGCAAGCTAGAAAAAGGAGTATATTTCGCCACCATTATTAACACCAAAAACGAAAAAGTAACGGTGGCTTTTTCTAAATTATAGGGCTTTTTACAGTAGAGATTTGCAGTAGAGATGACATCTTTTAAAAAGATGTCATCTCTTTTTTACACCACCCATCCCAAAACATCCGCTATTGTTATTTTTTTGCTAAGTTTTTAGTATATTGCAAAGCACAAATTATAACTACAAGTATGAGAAAAATTATACTTCTCTCCATTGCTGTACTATTTACTTTTACAGCGTTTTCACAAGATTTTAGTAATAAGGGTAAAGAGTTTTGGTTATGTTTTCCAAATCATATTCCTTCAGGGGCAAATGGTAACTTAAGTATTTGGATAACTTCTGACCAAGCTAGTAGTGGTACAGTTACTATGACGAATGGTGCATTTACTGCCAATTTCAATATTACTGCTAATGGAATTCAAGAAATACAAGTACCTCATGCTTTAGCTCATATTAGTAATGCAGAATCTGGTACTATCATTCAAAAGTCAATAAAAGTAGCAGTAAATGCTGGACAACCTGCTGTTGTGGCTTATGCTCAACAATGGGGAAATGCAAGAAGTGCTGCCACATTATTATTGCCAACAAATGTATTAGGAAAAAAATATTATACAGTTAGTTTTACGCAAACCAATACTTCCGGGGGTGGGCAAAATTCAAGATCGCAATTTCAAATTATAGCAACCAAAGCCAATACAAATGTTACTGTTACTCCAAGACATAATGGTAATTTACAAACTCCAATAACTTTATCGTTTACAAATATTGGGGATATGTATCAATATCAAGCAGGTGCAAATGAGGATATTACGGGGTCTTTAATTGAGTCTATTGCTGGAGGCGGAGGAGGATGTTCACCTATAGCAGTTTTTAGTGGAACTTCTGCAACAACTTTTGGAACTGTAAGTTGTACAGGTGGACAAAATTCATTCGATCCATTATTTCAACAATGTTATCCTGTTTCTACATGGGGTAAAACTTTTGGGTTTATTCCTTTGGGGGATTACCCTAATGGGAATCCTTACAGAGTCATGGCTGCAGAAGATAATACAGTAGTTTCCGTAAATAGTGCAGTAGTTGCTACACTAAATGCCGGCGAAATTTATCCAGCTGGTTATACAACAACTCCAATCGTAATTACTACAGCATCTAGCATTACCGCTGACAAACCCATTTGTGTTGTACAATATGCACAAAAAAGAGATTGTTCTGGAAGTGGTAATGGAGATCCCGATATGGTAATTTTGAATCCTATTGAACAAAATATAAAGGATATAACAGTTTTTGCATCAACCCAACAAAATATTAATATACATTGGATTAATGTATTGATCCCAACGGTTAATGCTTCATCTTTTAGAATAGACGGAACAGCACCTTTAACACCTTTTGTACCTGCGGCTAATATTCCAGGTTATTCTACACTTACACATCAATTTGCCACAGCTACTTCACTTCCTAAACTATTAACTGCTGATACAGGATTTAATGCAATTTTATATGGATTTCAGCAAGGAGCATTTGAATCTTACGCTTACTCAGCTGGTACTAATGTTAGAGATTTGAATACACAGCTTGAAGTGAACAATCCTAATACTAGCCCATCGGAAACATCACCCACAGCATGTACTGGTTCACCTTTTCAATTTAAAGTATTTTTTCCTGATAAAGATAATCAACCAATTCCACAAGATATCAGATATGACAGTATGCGATGGGAAGTTTTACCGAATGGAACTGCTTTTACTCCAAATAATTTTCCTGTAATGGTTTATGGTACTGTAGGTGCACCTCCTAAAGTAGCAATTGACTCTATTAACATTAGAAATGGTAAACAAGTAGCATGGTATTCAATTCCTGGTTTTTATACAGTGAATACTACTGGCATATATACTATAAGAATTACAGTTTACAGAACTAGTACAGAAGGTTGCGGTAATGAGTTGGAATATGAATTTCCACTAAATGTTAGCGACCCACCCACCGCCAGCTTTACAGCCCCAGCACCAGGTTGTTATTTAGAGCCTGTAGTAGCAACAGAAACTACACCACAAATACCAAAAACAACATATAGATTTTGGTGGGAGTTTTTCGACCCAGTAACAAATGTAACTACAGTATATGCTGGCACTGGTAATGCTTTTAGAAACGCCACACATACCTTTACCACACCAGGCCCTAAACGTATTCGCCATGCTAGTATTACCACACCGGGTTGTTTAAGTGATACTATTTTAAGCACAATTACTTTACCCGATGTACCAAGTGGCAGTATTGCAGGTACAACAAATGTTTGTACCAATGCTCCTAATCCAGATATTACAGTTACAATGATTGATGGTAGAGCGCCTTATAGATTTATATATACAATTAATGGAGTTGCACAACCACCAATTGTTAGCCCAACAGGAACTTATAATATTTCTGTACCAACTACAGCTCCAGGTACTTATATTTATGAATTAACCGAGGTACGAAACGATGGAAGTACTGTATGTATAAGGCCTATAACTGCACAAATTGCTACAGTAATTGTACGGCCATTACCCAATGCGGCAATTGCAGGTGCAACTACAGTTTGTTTAAATGCGGCACAACCAACAGTTACATTTACAGGTTCAAATGCTACAGCACCTTATACATTTGCTTATACTATAAATGGTGTTGCACAAACGCCTATAGTTAGTAATTTAGCTGGGGTGGCTACCATAAATGCTCCTACAAATGTAGTTGGTCCATTTGTTTATGAAGTAACGCAAGTTACAGATGCTAGTAGTAATACTTGTACTAGAGCTATTACAACCACAACTACCACTATAACTATAAGAGATTTACCAAATGGAGCCATTATCGGTAGTACAACTGCGGTGTGTTTAAATGCCACAGAGCCAACTGTTACTTTTACAGGTAGCAATGCAATAGCACCTTATACATTTACCTATACTATTAATGGCGTTACACAACCAACAGTTGTAAGTAATGCTGCTGGTGTAGCCATCGTAAATGTGCCTACTACAGCAGCAGGTACATTTATATACGAACTTACGCAAGTGCAAGAGGGCAGCGGACAAACTTGCATAAAAGCAATTACAGGGCAAACCACTACTATTACTGTAAATCCTTTACCTAATGCAGCTATTGCAGGTGCAATAACGGTATGTTTAAATGCTGCACAACCGCCAGTAACTTTTACAGGTAGCGGAGCTACTGCTCCTTATACTTTTAACTATACTATTAATGCAGTAGCTCAAACACCAATTGTAAGTGATAATTTTGGTGTAGCTACTATTACTGCACCTACCAATGTAGTAGGCACATTTATTTATGCAATTACACAAGTTACAGATGCTACAACTACTGCTTGTACAAGAGTAATTAGTGGAGTATCTACTACTGTCAATATTCAAGATTTGCCAAATGGAGCAATTGCAAGTAGTACAACTGCTGCATGTTTAAATTCTACCCCATTACCTACTATAACTTTTACAGGAAATACGGGTACAGCACCTTATACATTTACTTACACTATTAATGGGATTACTCAACCTACAGTGGTTAGTAACGCAGGCGGTGTAGCCACTATAAATGTACCAACAAATGTTGCTACAACTTATACATACGAATTAACCGGCGTAAGTGAGGCAAGTAGCCAAACTTGTGTAAGAACTGGAATTACTGGGCAAACTAGGGTAGTAGTAATTAATCCGTTGCCAACAGCAAGTATTACTGGTGCTACTGCCGTTTGTAAAGATGCTCCATCACCTACTGTAACATTTACTGGTGCTGATGCTACTGCTCCATACACATTTAATTATACTATAAATGGGGTTGCACAAACTGCATTAGTGAGTAATGGGGTTGGTGTGGCTACTATACTTGCTCCTACAAATGTAGCTGGCACATTTACTTATCAGTTAACAAGTGTAACAGATGCCAGCTCAACTTTGTGTAGTCAAGCACAAAACGGTAGTACCATAATTACTATTAACTTGTTGCCTGCAGCTTCTTACACTTACACCACCCCATCATGTGCCAACAACACCATTACGTTTACTAATACAACCAACCCTAATGCAGGTGGTACTACCACTTGGGCTTGGGATTTTGGTGACCCTGGTAGTGGTGCTGAAAATACATCTATATTATTTAACCCAACACATACATTTATTTTACCGGGTACTTATTCTGTTAAACTAAATGCTGTAAACAGTAACGGTTGTATAAGTAATCCGGATGCTATACAAAATGTAATTATAAACGATACACCAAGGGCAGGGTTTATTGTGCCAGAGGTGTGTATTAATGATGTGGCAACTATATTTACTGATACTAGTAGTATAAATACACCAAGTACAGTTAACCGTCCATTAAATAGATGGAATTATGGCGACCCTCCAAGTGGTCCATTAAATAATTCTGTTGGTATAAATGGAT
>JANNWD010000611.1:0-4183 GCA_031408315.1 Bacteroidota bacterium | reverse complement strand
TAAAGAAAATAAATTAGGAATTAGAGGTAGTGATACACACACTATTTTATTTAACGATGTAAAAGTGCCTAAAGAAAACAGAATTGGTGAAGATGGTTTTGGTTTTTCATTTGCCATGAAAACACTTGCTGGTGGTCGTATTGGCATTGCTGCACAAGCCTTAGGTATTGCAAGCGGTGCTTACGAAAGAGCATTAGCATACAGCAAACAACGCAAAGCTTTTGGTAAAGAAATTATGCACCATCAAATTATACAATTTAAGTTAGCAGATATGGCTACAAAAATTGAGTGTGCAAGATTATTATGTTTAAAAGCTGCTTGGGAAAAAGACAATCAAATTGATTACACTGTTAGTGGAAGTATGGCAAAAGTTTTTGCAAGCGAAACTGCTATGTGGACGGCAACCGAAGCTGTACAAATACACGGTGGTTATGGCTTTGTAAAAGAATACCATGTAGAACGTATGATGAGAGATGCAAAAATTACACAGATTTATGAAGGCACTAGCGAAGTACAACGCATTGTAATTAGCAGAAGTATTTTAAAATAATAACAATAATAAGCCGCCTATTAAAACAAAATGTGCAAGCTAAATTGCACATTTTTGTTTATGAAACGTTAAACCCAATATTTAGAAATATTAAAATCTACATGCCAATAAATAAAGAAAAATACCAACAAATACTTACTGAACTCAATGGCAAAGCCACTTTAATTGCCGTAAGCAAAACTAAGCCTGTTGAGGACATACAAGCATTATATGATTTAGGACAACGCCATTTTGGCGAAAATTATGTACAAGAATTAGTAGATAAATACATTCAATTGCCCAAAGATATTCACTGGCATTTTATTGGGCATTTGCAAAGTAATAAAGTAAAATACATTGCACCTTTTGTTCATTTAATACATGGTGTAGATAGCGAAAATTTACTAAAAGAAATTAATAAACAAGCGGCAAAAAACAATAAAATAATTGATTGCCTAATACAAGTACACATTGCACAAGAAGAAACAAAGTTTGGATTAAATGAAACCGAATTAAACGAACTGAAAAATAATTTACCTCAATTACAAAATATTAAAGTTATTGGCTTAATGGGTATGGCAAGCTTTACAACAGATGAAAATTTAATAAGAAAAGAGTTTACAGAACTGAAAAAAACATACGATGCATTGCAAACTGCCAACTGCCAACTGCAAACCCTCTCCATGGGCATGAGTTCTGATTACAAAATTGCAATAAACGAAGGCAGCAATATGGTTCGTATTGGCAGCTTGCTTTTTGGTCAAAGAAATTATAAATCTTAAAAAATACTTTACTTGTTAATCTTCTCTTAAATCTTCTATTTCTCCCGATTATTTCGGGAGGTTGAGTATGCACTTTTAGTAAATTTGGCACAGTATTTCATAATTACATATAAAGCAATAACTTTACTATGTATTACACGACAACTATGAGTGCAACGTTCGAAGCAGAAAAAAACAGAAAAGCATTTTTATATACTGCAATTATTATTGCGGCACTATTGCTTATTGCCATTTTTTACAAATGGCAATTACCACAAAAATCTATCGAAATTGCACAAGATTTAATTGAAATTAATTTAGGCAATTTTGATGAAGGCATGGGAGATGTGCAACCCTTAATTAAAGGTGATAAAGCACCCGATAATGAGCCTGCACAAGATAATACAGCCGCCGCAAGTAACGATGAGCCAGCAAAAGAGCAACCAGTTGAAGAAACTAATGATGCCGATGCTGCACCAGTTATAAAGCCAGAAAAAGTGGTTAAGACAACAACCGTTGCCAAAAATCCTGCAACAGCACCAACAAAAATAAATAACACCCCAGCAGTTACACCTGCACCAAAGCCAAGAGTACCAAAAATACCTGGCTACCAAGGTAACCCTGGCGGCAAAGGAAATGGAGCAACAGAAGATAATGGCTACACAATGCAGGGAAACAAACCCGGCGGTAAAGGCGATGCTGGCGACCCAAATGGCAACCCCGATAGTTATGGAAAAGATAAAGGCGGAAAGGTGGGAGCCCCAAAAGTAGAGGGTAATAGAACTGTTATTGATTATCGCAGTTATAATTTTACTGATGATTTGAAAAAAGCTACTATCTATGCTAAAGTAAAAGTATCTCCAGATGGCAAAGGAAAATTTACAGGTTTTGCCAAACGCTCTACACAAACCACTCAGCTTTACGCTAATGCAATTATTCGTTACTTACAGAATATAAAATTCAATCCGGCTGACTATGAAAGTGATGTTATTGTACAATTTAATTTCAACGTAAATTAATTTTTGGTTACAAGCATTTGTATTTCATTAAGCATCGCTGTGTCACTCACTTGTAAGGCATACTGTTACTGAACTTTTACTGTAGGGTAGTTTAAACCACATAATTTAACAGAGTTTACTAAGACTACCGTAGTTTTAAAAAACTACGGTAGTCTGCAACGTCTCTGCGTAAACTCTGTTTACTACATTCTCAGCGGTGAACCTATCCTATTAATCTGTGAAAATAATCTGTGCAAATCTGTGGTAAAAAAAACTAAATTTGCTTCTATACATCTAACATCTTACATCACACATAGTACATAAAATGACTTACCAGCAAACAATAAATTATCTTTTTGCACAACTACCCATGTTTAGCAAAATTGGTGCCGCAGCATACAAAGCCAATTTAGATAACACTATTGCATTATGTTCTTTTTTAAATAACCCACAACATAAATTTAAAAGCATACACATTGCCGGTACAAATGGCAAAGGCAGCACCAGCCACATATTAGCAGCAATATTGCAACAAAACGGGTACAAAACTGGCCTATACACATCGCCACATTTAAAAGATTTTAGAGAGCGAATAAAAATAAATGGCAAAGAAATTAGTAAGCAATTTGTAGTAGACTTTGTACAACAAACTAAAACTCTATCCGAAAAAATACAACCCAGTTTTTTTGAATTAACTGTAGCAATGGCATTTGAATATTTTGCACAACAGCAAGTTGATGTTGCAATTATTGAAACTGGCTTGGGCGGCAGATTAGACAGCACCAATGTTATCTCCCCTATTCTTTCTATTATTACAAACATTGGTTACGACCACATGAATATTTTAGGAAACACCTTAGAAAAAATTGCTAGCGAAAAAGCAGGAATTATAAAACCCAACACTCCCGTTATTATAGGCGAATATCTTTTCCAAACAAAAAATATATTTGAGCAAAAAGCAACAAAAGAAAATGCTCCAATTTATTTTGTACAAGATGAATACAAAGCTTCTACCATAAATTATACAGTTGAAAATCTTTCGTTGGATGTAACCAACACTAAACGCAATATAACCGAGCATTTTAAATTGGATTTAAATGGCATGTACCAAGCAAAAAATTTATGTACCGTTTTATGTGCCGAAGGTATTTTAACGCAGCAAGACTTTACCTTATCTACCCAAAACAAAAAATTGGCGTTGGCCAACGTAAAAAAGCTTACAGGCTTACATGGCCGCTGGGAGGTAATTGCACAAAACCCAACCGTAATAATAGATGTAGCCCACAACGAAGATGGAATAAGGCAAGTCATTACTCAGTTGTCAATAGTAAATGCTGATAGTTCAACTTATCATTTTGTTTTAGGAATGGTTAAAGATAAAGATGTTGATAAAGTACTATCCATATTACCCAAAAATGCACATTACTATTTTAGCAATGCTCAAATACCTAGGGCATTACCGCACAAGGAATTACAACAAAAAGCACTATCTCATAATTTAATAGGAGATAGTTTTAACGATGTAAACGAAGCTATTAATGCTGCAACTCAAAATACAAAAGCAAATGATGTTGTAATAGTTTGTGGAAGTGTGTTTTTGGTTGGGGAGGTATTTGTATAAATAATTTATTAGCAATTAAACAAACAAACGAAAGTTTAACAAGCATAAAAAAGCCTTCATAAAAAATGAAGGCTTAAAGTCAGTACTCGGAATGGGAGTTGAACCCACACTTACATTGCTGTAAACAGGATTTTAAGTCCTGCGTGTCTACCAGTTCCACCATCCGAGTGTAAAAACATTCTCTTAAAAAGAGAAGCTGGTATTGAAAAAAAATCCTAACAACATTGTTAGGAAATTTTTTTGAGCGGAAGACCGGGCTCGAACCGGCCACCCC
>JANNWD010000610.1:0-2147 GCA_031408315.1 Bacteroidota bacterium | reverse complement strand
AAGACAAAGCAAGGCGATGGAATGGTTGTTAAAACGTCGTTGTTATTTTGGGACATGTTTACTCAAAAAATTGGCGGCTATAGATATTATCCCTAAAATAGGGGATATCACCTTAACGGCAAGATCCCCGAATTCTTGGAGAAGTCGGGGATCTGATGCGAATCTGTCCTTACTTTGTTAGCAATTTTTCTTCAACTGACTGTGGTAGAGGCATTTTGAGCAGTAGATCGAGAGACGGGAACTGTGGCTGTTCGGGTCGATCGATAAAACCACTATTGACAAAATAGGCAAAATATGAATTTAGCAGATCGGTATCCATAGCTGGACAACTAATTGAAGTCCCAGCTAGCCCCGCGATCGTATTTTGACAACTTACTCTGGTGAGATTCAATACCTCTAGATAGTTGGATTCCTCAGCAGGATCGTCTGTAAATATTGGCACCAGAGGACTTAACGCATTATCGGAATTCATTTCTGACCCCAGCAGCATGGCTTGCCATTGCTGATATTCGATCTGTTGCAACGGATAACCCAAAGATCGGATCTGCTCCACGAGCTGCTCTAGAGACAATGGATGAGGATTGGCGAGATGAAATACTTGCCCCCAAGACGATGGTTGTAACGATAGATAAACCATCGCCTTACTCACATAGTCTACTGGAGTAAGATGCATCGGCACTGCTAGTTTGGGTGCATTTTCCAACTGAATCGATCCCTTAATAAATCGGCATAATAAGTCTTCAGTTTTGGAAACTCCAGTGCGACTATCACCGACGATCATCCCTAGCCGATAAATACAGGTGGGAATACCGCGTACGCGAGCTGCCATTACCAGTTTCTCCGCCACCCACTTGCTTTGAGCGTAGCCATCATTCGGGCCAGTAAACCCCTCAAAATCATCTTGCTCCAATAACAGATCCATTTTGTTATGACGATCGGACTGGAAGACATCAAGCGTGGAGATATAATGAACGGGTTTAATTTTAACTTGACTGGCAAGGCGCAAGACTTCTTGAGTGCCTAATACATTGATGTCGCGTAATGCCGAATATGGATAGATTAAATTGACAAATGCGCCATTGTGATAAATCAGATCGATCTGACTTGCTAATTTATGAAACTGCAATTCGGCAAGACCAAACAATGGCTTGGCTAAATCGCCCAGCAAAGGAATGACTCGATCGCTCTGAGCTACATCATGCAATGCATATCGCTCTAAATTCCGTTGGAGTTTTTCTCGACCGACTTCCAGATTGGCACCACGAACCAGACAGTAGATATTTGCCTGAGTAGATCGGAGCAATTCATCAACGAGAAACGCACCTAAAAATCCAGTTGCTCCTGTGAGTAAAATATTTTGCGGTGTACTATCCCGTTGGCCGAGCCTCTCCCGTGGAGAATCGATCCCAATGTTTTCAGGGAAAATGCTGGGGCTTAAAATAGTATCAGCCAGGATATCTGGTTCGTCGAGTTGGGCGGAGTCTAGATGCGATTGTTGGGCACTGAGAATAGATTGAGCCAGCCCAGCAATAGTCGGAGATTTAAACAGACAGCTCAGTGGTAACACGACTTCAAAAGTCTCTGCTACTTGGGTCATCATTTTGGCAACGAAGAGGGAATGACCCCCTAGATCGAAGAAATTGTCATAGATCCCAATCGAATGAATTTCTAAACATTGGCTCCAGATATTTGCTAACTTTTGCTCGATCTCATTCCGAGGAGCCACAAATAACTCATCTAAAGCTGGTCGTTCCGAACTCGGTGCAGGCAATGCTCGTCGATCGATCTTGCCGTTGGGGGTGAGAGGCAATGTCTCCATTAAGACAAAAGCCGAAGGTACCATGTACTCTGGCAATTTTTCTTGTAAGAAAACTCGTAACTGGGGTATTAATTCGCTACCGATCTTATTGACGAATGGTTGGTTGCTATACATACTCCAGGGTTGAGGAGCTGCTTTTGGGGTGGGGAAGGAAATAATCTGACGGTTGTTCGCTGTCGAACGTTTGTAAAAAGCTGCATCATAGGAGCCATTCAAGCCTAATCCAGACCAATTAATCTCGACTTCATAAGCTAAATCTCGACCGATTCGCCACAATCGATCGGGATCGATCCCGATCGATTGTGGCGAATCGGTCGAGATTTAGCTT
>JANNWD010000609.1:0-12142 GCA_031408315.1 Bacteroidota bacterium | reverse complement strand
ATGGGGTGGCAATAATCTTGCCATTGGTTACCCATTTGTACTTAGGTTTTCTCAGTCAATACATTCTGTCGGTTTTGCAAGATTCAATGGGTCTTCATCTGTTGGCGTAAATGGTATTTCAATAGTCGATGACAATAAATGGCATCATGTAAGTGCAACAAAAAATGGAAGCTTGTTAAGTCTTTATATTGACGGTATTCTACAAGGAACAACTACCGACTATACTGACTTAACCAATGTAAACAATACGCAAAGTTTGGGTGTTGGTTACGGAGGTGCACCTTTTACTGACCACCTTTTAGGCAGTATTGACGAAATCCGCATCTGGAACACTGCCCTCACCCAATCTCAAATCCGAGACCGTATGTGCCACAAAATAACTTCCTCCGATGCTTTGTACCCCAGCTTAGTAGCCTATTACAATTTTGATGAAAGCACCGGCGCTACTGCATTTGATGGTACAGTAAATGCAAACAATGGTACACTAACCAACAGCCCCACAAGGCTAACCAGCGGTGCAGCCATTGGCAATGCCAGCAGCCACGATTATGTAAATGCAACAAAAACAACTTCGTTAGCACATACAAGTGGAGAAAGTTTTACCGTTACTTCCACCTCTGGCTCGCCAGCAGGCATACAAGTGTACAGGGTAGATGAAAAACCAAATACATTAACTGGCACAAGTGGTGTAGGTGCAAACGATAAATACTTTGGAGTGTTTCAGGTAAATGGCACTGCACCACAATACACAGCGGTATATAATTACAATGGCAATCCATTTGTAAACCCAGGTAATGAAGTTTCGTTGCGGTTAAGTAAACGTACAGATAATGCCGCCGCAAGCTGGAGCTTTTTACCAAATGCAGCTAACGAGCCTGCCAATACTATTACGATTACTGGCGAAAGCACAGAGTATATTTTGGGTAAAATTGGTTTAGCATTACCAATAAATCTTATTTCATTTACGGGCATAAAACAAAGTGCAAATGCCTTGCTGCAATGGAAAACTGGCAACGAAAAAAATATAAATAAAATTGAAGTACAACGAAGTGTTGATGGGCAATCGTTTTTTACAATTACTACCATTACAGACAACAGTGCAACTAATTTTACAGATGTAGATGTATTTGTACAAAAAAAATCGGCACTATACCGTTTAAAAATTACAGATAATAATGGTCAAGTATCGTTTAGCAACATAATACAATTAGTAAGTACAAATACCGAATTAAAAATTACTTTTTGGCCTAACCCAGTAAAAAATAGTTTAACATTAACTGTCTTAAAACAAAATGGCATACTGTATTTACTAACGGTAGATGGAAAAATTGTTTATCAAAAAATGACAACAACGCCAACAACAATAATAAATATGAGTAGTTATGCAAACGGAATTTATCTGCTTAAATACATCGTAAATGGCGAAACAATAACACAAAAAATTATTAAGCAATAAAAATAAGGTTGTCAACCTGTAAAAATGTTGGCAATCTTTTTTAAAAAAAACTAAACCTTTTCTTATGCTTAAGGCTGTTGGCAACATTTGGTTGGGCAGCTTTTTTTATTCAATAAAATCCTTTTTATTATCTTTCCTAAATGACAAACAGAGTTGTACTTTTAGTTATAACTATTTTTATACAACAAATTTGTATTGCTCAGCAAAGTATTAGCCCTATAGACTCTGCAAAAAAAGTAGTTGCTACCCAAAAAGAGGATAACGCACTTGTACAAAACTATTTTTTTATTGCCGATGAATATATGGAAGTAGAGCAGTACGATTCGGCTCAAATTTGGTTAAACAAAATTTATGAAGTACTACCTGCAAAGAAAAATTCTTTAGCTAACTATTTTTTAATTACCCGACAAGCAGAAGTTTATTATTACAATAATTTACAACAACTAGGCTTACAAGAAAGCCGCCGAGGATTAGCTATGGCACAGGCTTTAAACGATAGTTTGTTACTGGCAGATAGCTATAATTTTTTGGGGCTATTTTACATGAATATTGATAGTACACAACAATCTATACCTTTTTACAAAAGCGGATTTAAATACACAAAACAACCCCCATACCCTAAAAATTATTTAAGCCTTACCAAGCCACATCATTTATATGGTAATTTGGCCGAGGCGTATTATAAATTAAAAAACTACGACAGTTCATTAACCTATAATTTAAAATCGTTAAATAAGGCTACCGAAATAAACTGGGAACGTGGCATAGCAGTTGCAAATGCTGGGTTAGGCGATGTTTTTTTTGCGTTACAAAAAACCGATAGTGCTTTAAACCACTATGATAAAGGGATAAATGCTGCATTGTATTCAAAAGATATTGATGTTGCCTTAATTTGTTATGCAGGGTTGGCTAACTGCCAACAAAATTTGGGTAATAAAGTGGGTGTGGCCAAAAGTTTAAATGATGGCTTTAATTTATTAAAACAAAATCCAAATATCAACCGGTTTTATGCCCTCATTTTTATAAATACAGCCATTGATATTTATAAAAAACAAAATAATGCAACGGAACTAGCAAGAGTATTAGAACTAAAATCTACCATTGAAACTGCAAATATTAAAGGCAGCAATACACAAATACAAACTATATTAAATGCCGGTGTAGCTAATGAAAAGCGGTTGCTAAGTTTAGAAGTAGAAGATGCTAAACAAAAACAAAAATTAGCAACCACCAGATTATTAATGGCGTTAATAGGGTTTGGCTTTTTAACTATTGGTTTTTTGGTGTATAGATATTATCAAAAACAAAAATTAGCCCTTTCTAAAATGCGACAAAAAATTAGTATGGATTTGCATGATGATATTGGAGCGTCGTTAAGTAGCCTACAAATTTATAGTGCTATTGCAGAGCAGTCAATATATACCGATATGAAAAAATCCGTTGAAATGGTACATAAAATAAGCCATCAAAGCAAAGAAATAATGGAGAATATGAATGATATAGTGTGGAGTATGAATAACACTACAAGCAGCAATACCTCTTTCGAAATAAAAATAAAAAATTATGCTGCAAGCTTGCTTAGCGATGCTACAATAAATTTTACGTACAACATATTACCCAATGCAGATGCTATGATTACCAATATTACTGCCAGAAAAAATATTTTACTTATAGCCAAAGAAGCCATTAATAATATAGCCAAGTATAGTAAAGCCAATAATGCAAGCCTAAGCCTAACAATACAAAATGCAGCTTTAGTATTACAAATTAAAGATGATGGTACTGGTTTTAAAGAAGAAAGTACAATCAAAGGAAATGGATTAGTAAATATGCAACAACGTACAAATGAATTAAAAGGAAATTTTGAATTAATAACAGCAAATCAAAATGGCACTGTTATAATTGCCAAAATACCTATTGCTAACATTCACTAATATTAGGGATACCAGTTAGTGGTATAGATGTTAATTTTAATTATGGAAATTAGGGTTTTTATATACGACGATAATCATCCCCGAAGGGATAGCCTTAAAGCTTTGCTAGAGCTTAGCCCCGAAATGAGTTTTAGTGGCGAAGCTATTAATTGCAGTACCGTGGTAAATGATATGGAAACCTGTTTTCCAGATGTTGTATTAATGGATATTAATATGCCAGAAGTAAATGGAATTGAAGGATTAAAAAGTATAAAGAAAAATTATCCTCACATAAAAGTATTAATGCAAACCGTTTTTGATGATACCGATAAAATTTTTGAGTGTATTAGAAACGGTGCTAGCGGCTACATTTTAAAAAAAGATAGTCCACAACGTATTTTACAAGCCATACAAGAAGTATATGATGGCGGGGCAGTAATGAACCCAGGCATTGCCTTAAAAGTATTAGATTATTTTAAGCCACAAAAAATAAATAATCCCCTCAGCAAAAGAGAAACTGAAGTGCTAGAATTATTAGCCGAAGGGATTAGTTATAAAATGATTGCCGATAAATTGTTTCTTAGTTTTAATACAGTAAACACCCACGTAAAGCACATTTACGAAAAACTCCACGTTTCTTCTATTGGCGAAGCAGTGGCCTACTACTATAAAAATTTGCATACTCATTAGTTTTTAAAATCACTACAATTAGTGAGTTGGGTAACTTTTTTCTTTATCAATTTTACACTGTTAAATAAGCATTTGTAGGTTACTACAATTTGTTGTATTAGCCTTTTGGGGGATTGTACAACTTATATCACAAATTTATTTTTACACCAAATTAATAAATCATAAAACGCACAATCATGAAACAGTTTTTTTCTTTTATCCTAATGCTAATGGCATTAACATTGCAAGCTACTGTACATACTGTAAGTAACTCACCAACTACTTTAGCACAGTTTAATAACATACAAACGGCAGTTACCGCAGCGGCCACTGGAGATACCATTTACGTACACGGCAGCCCCAATGCTTATTTTGCTTTTACACAAACCAATAAGCAACTTACTATTATAGGACCAGGTTTTAGCCCTGATAAAAATTTCCCTTTTGCCGCATTAATACCCGGTATGACTATTACTGGTGCAACTTGTGCTAACTCAGAGTATCAAGGTTTAACTTTTACAAGTACAATTGCGATTAATACAAGTAAGCCAGATAATTTACGTTTTATTCGCAATAATTTTTCTAATCTTTCTTTGCAAATATTAGCTGGTGGGGTTACCTATTCTGGTTATTTATTTGAGGGAAATGTATTTGATAACAGCAGTGTTGATGGATCAGGAGGTACTACTTATCAAAATTTCCTTTTTCAAAATAATGAATTTTATGAAAGTGGTGCTAGAGATGGAAATCTATCAGGCTTTAATAATTGTATAAATGTTTTATTTGATCATAACGTTTGGTTTGGGCCAAGTACTGGTACTCGTAATGTTACAAATAACTCTCAAAATAGATTTATGACATTTTCTAATAACATATTTGTACGCCGTTCATTTAATACAGGCAGGGTTTTAAATAGCACTTTCAATAATAACATAACATTCAATGCCGGTGTAAATAACCCTTGGGTAAATGATGGTAATGTAAACGGGGTAGGTAATGTTGAAAATCAAGACCCACAAATGGCTAATCAAACGGCTGTAAATGCTGGTACGGCTTCTTCTATATCTGATTTTAGTATTGCCGCTGGCCCGGCAAATAACAGTGGTAGTGATGGAAAAGATATGGGCTTTTTATTTGATGCTGTAGGTAGCTTAAATTGGGCTAATAGTCGCAATAGCCGCTTGCCTCGTATTTTTAGTATGAATGTAATTACACCAACAGTGCCTGCAGGTGGTAATGTTACTATTAATGTAGATGCTAGAATAAGTAATTAATGTTTTCTCTTTTTTCAACAATTAAAATGAGTTAACATGAAAAAAATAATTTTATTACTGATAATATGGTGCAGTTATGTTTGCACCAATGCACAAATAATAGTTGCTGCAGAATTTTTTGTAGATGCCGACCCTGGTGTAGGAAATGGAACACCTATTACAGTATCGCCAACAGGTGCAAATGTAAACTTTGCAGCTTCTATTCCAACCACATCATTATCGAATGGCTTTCACTTTGTGGGCATTCGTACTAAAGATGATTTAGGTAAATGGGGTTTGTTTGAAAACAGAGGATTTTATATTTCATCTTCCACAACCAATGTTGGGAATATTACTGCTGCCGAGTTTTTTGTAGATGCTGATCCTGGTGTGGGTAATGGAACAGCCATTACACCAATTACCGCTGGGCCAAATCCAACATTTGTTGCCACTATTCCCACAACATCATTAACAAATGGCTTTCATTTTGTAGCCATACGTACTAAAGATATAAATGGTAAATGGGGATTGTACGAAAATAGAGGATTTTATATTTCATCTTCTACAACCAATGTAGGCAATATTACCGCCGCTGAGTTTTTTGTAGATGCCGATCCTGGTGTGGGTAATGGCACAGCCATTACGCCCATTACCGCTGGACCAAACCCAACATTTGTTGCCACCATTCCTACTACATCATTAACAAATGGTTTTCACTTTGTAGCCATACGTACAAAAGATGTTGATGGTAAATGGGGTTTGTTTGAAAACAGGGGATTTTATATTTCATCTTCCACAACCAATGTAGGAAATATTACTGCTGCCGAGTTTTTTGTAGATGCCGATCCTGGTGTGGGTAACGGCACAGCCATTACGCCCATTACCGCTGGACCAAACCCAACATTTGTTGCCACCATTCCTACCACATCTTTATCAAACGGTTTTCATTTTGTAGCTATTCGTACAAAAGATGCTGATGGTAAGTGGGGTTTGTATGAAAATAGAGGGTTTTATATTAGCACACAAACTAGTAACAGTGCAGGTATGACTGATGCTGAGTATTTTATAGATACCGATCCTGGTGTTGGTAACGGCACACCGTTTACAATACCAGGTGGACAAAGTTTTAATCAAAATTTTGTATTGCCAATACCGTTAGGTACATCGCAAGGGCAACATTTTATAGCTATTCGTACAAAAAACGATTGGGGCTTATTTGCTTTTGATACCATTACAGTTGCAGGAATTGTACCATTAAAATTATTAAGTTTTGATGCCTATAAAAATCAAACTACTGTTTTACTAAAATGGAAAACAACGAATGAAGTAAATACATCACACTTTGATGTAGAAAGAAGTACAAATGGTACAATTTTTACTAAAATAGGGAAAGTAAATGCCGCAAATACAAGCGGAGATAATAATTATTCTTTAGAAGATAATCAACCTAGTAAAGGAATAAATTTTTACAGATTAAAGCAAGTAGATATTGATGGAAAATTTGCTTACAGCAATATTGTAAAAGTATTATTTGATGAATATGGTAAGCTGGTAAACATCTATCCTAATCCTGCAACACAGTTTGTAAATATAGATTTTGGGGGCAAGCAAAAAACCGTTTTAATAAGCCTTTACGATGTACAAGGTAGGCAAGTATTAACCACATCAATGCCCAATCAGCAACCTTTAAAACTATCCATTAATCATCTGCCTAAAGGAAAATACATACTACAATTAAGTGATGGCGAAACAAATAACACCGCTAGTTTTATAAAACAATAAAGAGTCTCTCATGCTTGAATTAGCCGCCTTCATTTATGGGGGCGGTTTTTATGTAAATGCAAATAATTTAATGTAGTGAAACAAATGTAAATAATTTTAAATTAAACACTTTAAGGGATAGTATCTTAAAAAAGCCATAACTAATTTGACTCATCGTCTTTACTTTCTTCTTCTAAAGTAGGCTCATTTAATTCAACCACATGTGCATTACGTTTTTGATTTTTGCTACGCATAAACATATTTAGCATTTCTACCCCAAAAGAAAATGCCATACCAAAATAAATATAATTTTTTAAATGCAAGGCATGTGCTTTTTCTGCATCCCATCCTTCAATAACCAGGCTTAAACCAATCATAACTAAAAATGATAAGGCCAGCATTTTTAACGTAGGGTGTTTATGTATAAAGGAAGAAATTTTTGGGCTAAATAAAAACATAACTATCATAGCTATAATAACAGCAGCTATCATTATTTCTACATACTTAGCGGTTCCGCCAGCAGTAATCACACTATCAAAACTAAACACAGCATCTATTATCATAATTTGTGCAATGGCTGCACTAAGCGATAAACCCTTGTTTTTTCCATTAATAGCATTTGGATCTTCACCTTCCAATTTAGTATGTATTTCTTTTACCGATTTGTAAATTAAAAATAATCCACCTACTAGCATTACAATAGAGGCTAAATCAAATCCTTTGCCAAACAAAGTAATTACAGGCTTGCCCCTTTGTGCTAATAACCAGCTTAAACCCATAAGTAATAAACTACGGCTAATAATACCAGTTATCATCCAAATACGTCTTGCTTTATTAATATCATTTTTGTTTTTGAGCCTATTCATAATAATGCTAACAAAAATTACATTATCAATACCTAGCACAACTTCTAATATTACTAATACCACAAAACTAATGATAGCTTCCGACGTAAATAAATGCGATAAATCCATTTTTTAAAATTTAGAGGCAAAGATAAGTGAAACAAAAAATCCTGCCTAAGCAGGATTTTTTATAAGACATTTTAAATTTTCTACTTGGCTTCTTCCTTTTTGTCGTCATCACCATCAAACTTATCTACAATCTTGTCTTTTAAGTCTTCTGCTTTTTCTTTTGTAGCATCCCATAAATCTTCTGCTTTGTCTTCTACTTTTTCCCAAACATCTTCAGCCTTGTCTTTTAAGTCTTCTAATTTATCTTTCATTTTATCAAAAAATCCTTTCTCTTCAACTGGTTCAGTTTTTATTTCGTCGCTCATTTTTTCAATTTTAATTGTTTAAAAATATTTTTATGAAGATAACTGTAAAAAGATATTAGTTGTGTATTAATTAAATATTATTAGCAATTTTTTTTACAATTGATGGACCTTCATAAATAAAACCTGTCCACATTTGAATTAGCGATGCACCAGCTTGTAGTTTTTCATTTGCATCTGCCGCAGTAAAAACGCCACCACTACCAATAATGGGTATTTTGCCGTTTGTTTTTTGGGAAATGTATTTTATTACTTCAGTACTTCTGTGCTTAAGGGGTAAGCCACTTAAACCACCCAGCTGACTACTGACTACTGACGACTGACTACTTAGATTCTCTCGGCTTATGGTAGTGTTTGTTGCCACTATACCATCTAAATTAATTTCTAATGCTAAATCAATCACATCATCCAATTGCTCTTTAGTTAAATCTGGGGCTATTTTTAAAAGAATAGGTTTAGGGTTTAGGTGTTTAGCGTTTAGCCCTTGTAAATTACTCAATATCTTTTTTAAAGAATCTTTGTCTTGTAATTCTCTTAAGCCAGGTGTATTGGGGCTACTAACATTTACAACGAAATAATCTACATAAAGGTGTAATGCGTTAAAGCAAATTTCGTAATCTTTCCAAGCATCTTCATTAGGTGTACTTTTGTTTTTGCCAATGTTACCGCCAATTATTAGTGGTGAGTAGTGAGTAGTCAATGGTGAGTTGGCATCATTGCCAATTGCCAATTGCCTATTGCTCATTGCCCACTGTTTAAGCCTTTCCGCCACCACATCCACTCCATCATTATTAAAACCCATTCTGTTTATTAAGGCTTTATCTTTTGGTAATCGAAACAAACGAGGAGTGTCGTTACCAGCTTGTGGTTTGGGGGTTACTGTGCCAATTTCTACAAAGCCAAAACCTAGGGTTTCTAGTTCTTTTAAATATTTGGCATTTTTATCGAAGCCTGCGGCAAGACCAACTTTATTTGGAAATTGAATATTGAATACTGAATATTGAATGTTTTTTTTAGGGGAAAATAATTTTTTTATGGTTGACTTTCCATAAGGAAGTTTGCAAATAAATTTTAAGCTATTCATGCTGGAATAATGTACCCACTCTGGGTTAAATAAAAAAAGTATGGAACGCAAAATTTTGTACATTAATCTTCAATCTTTTTTAGTAAAGCTCATAAATCTTTTTCTGTAATATTTTCTTTATCGGATTTATCATACACATCTAAAAGTGTAATTGTCTTTCTTTTAATTTTTACATAGGTAATAACTCTAGCACCGCCGCTTTTACCAGATTGCTTTGCGGAAATCTTCCACCTAACTTTATAACAGTTTTGGCCTAACGCATTTCCTTGAGTTGGGTTAGTTTGTAATGAAGAAAGTAAAATTTCATAATCTTTTTTTACCGAAGGATATTTTTTAGCTAACTGCTTTAAGTGTTTTGTAAATTCGTTAGTACGGATTATATTATAACTCATCTAGTAAGCTTTGTGCTGTTTTCAATTTTATTTTGCCTTGCTCTTCCAATTTTGCTTCATTTAGTGCATTTAAAAAATTTCTGCCTTGCACTCTTTTTTTACCAGTTAAGCCCAATAAAGGGTCGCTTACTATTTTAATAATATTCAATTCTTCTAAGTCTTTTATAAGCTTATTTGCCTTTGTATGCTTTAATTCTATTAAAATTTGTTTTGCCATAAAACATTATTTACACAAAAATACAGTTTTCCATTTCAAATTTTTTATCTTTGATATATGGTTGCATAAACAACTAAACAGGTTGATGGCAAATGGTTCATAGTTCATGGAAACTTTGTATTGCCTTCAACAATGAACTATGAACCATCAACTATTAACTAAATAAAATGCAAGAAGCATACATAGTAGCCGGTTATCGTACGGCAGTTACCAAAAGCAAAAAAGGTGGTTTTAGATTTACAAGACCCGATGATTTGGCCATTGATGTAATTAAAGGATTGTTAGCAAGTGTACCACAGCTTGACCCAAAATTAGTAGATGATGTAATTGTAGGAAACGCTGTACCAGAGGCGGAGCAAGGCTTACAGTTTGGGCGTATTATTGCTGCAAAAGCTGTTGGGTTAGATGCTGCAGGCATTACTATAAATAGATATTGTGGTAGTGGCTTAGAAAGCATTGCTATGGCTACCGCCAAAATACGCAGCGGTATGGCTGATTGTATTATTGCTGGCGGTACCGAAAGTATGAGCATGGTACCCACTGCAGGATGGAAAACAGTACCAGCCTATTCTATTGCCAAAGACCAACCCGATTATTATTTAGGTATGGGCTTAACAGCTGAAGCTGTTGCCAACGAATATAAAATAAGTAGAGAAGATCAAGATGCCTTTAGTTACAACACCCATTTAAAAGCCGGTAACGCCATAAAAGAAGGCTATTTTAAAAGTGGCATTTTACCCATAACTGTAGAGGAAGTGTATTTAGATGAAAAGGGCAAAAAACAAACCCGAAACTTTATTGTAGATACCGATGAAGGGGTAAGAGCCGATACAAGTATAGAAGGCTTAGCTAAATTAAAACCAGCCTTTGCATTAGGCGGCAGTGTTACCGCTGGTAATAGTAGCCAAACCAGCGATGGTGCAGCTTTTGTAATTGTATTAAGTGAACGCTTAATGACTAGCCTTGGGCTTAAGCCAATAGGTCGTTTAATAAATTGTGCCAGTGCAGGTGTACACCCCCGTATTATGGGTATTGGCCCAATTGCGGCAGTGCCAAAGGTTTTAAAACAAGCTGGTATGAGTTTGGCAGATATTGAATTGTTTGAATTAAATGAGGCATTTGCCTCACAATCATTGGCTGTAATTAGAGAGTTAGGGTTAAATCAAGATATTGTAAATATTAATGGTGGTGCCATTGCACTAGGGCATCCATTAGGTTGTACTGGTTGTAAATTAACCGTACAATTACTAAATGATATGAAACGCCTTAAAAAGAAATATGGTATTGTAACAGCTTGTATTGGCGGTGGGCAAGGTATTGCTGGGATTATTGAAAATATTGAGTAGTATGTACAAAATTTGAAAAATATTTATGCCTAACATTTGTGTTGGGCATTTTTTTTGCTATCTTTCCACTACAAGTTGCGGCAACAGAATAAAAATAGACTTATAGGACATATCCTTTTAAACCTTCCCCTAAAACAACAGTCATACAAAATTATTGTACTATAAATATACTGCTATGGATAGAAGAGGTTTTCTTACAGCCAGTAAGACCAAGAAAAAAACTCCATTACAACAAGTTCCATTTGCCACTCCTGCAAGAGTGCTAAGTGGTATTAACCCTTACACTGGGCAATGGACAACCAACGAAGTTATTCATTTACTTAAACGTACTATGTTTGGTGCTAAAAAAGCAGATGTTGATTATTTTTTAGGTAAAACAGTTGGCGAAGCTGTGGATGAGTTGATTAACCCAATTGCACCCAATCCAGCACCTCCAATAAAAGAATATGTTACCAGCACCCAACCCGGCACACCCGATGGTAATATTCCACAAGGCACTACTTGGGTAAATGATATTAATGGTGATGGTAGTGTGCAAAGCCAACGCAGGGGCTCTTATAAAAAATGGTGGACAGGCGTAATGCTTAATCAAGATAGAAGCATAAGAGAAAAAATGCAGCTTTTTTGGGTTGATCATTTTGGTAACGAAGCTAGTGATGTAGGCAATGCTAATTGGGTGTACAAGCAACATACCACCATTCGTCAAAATGTGTTAGGCAATTTTAAGCAACTAGTAAAAGATATTACCATCGATTATGCCATGCTTAGATATTTG
>JANNWD010000608.1:0-5563 GCA_031408315.1 Bacteroidota bacterium | reverse complement strand
CAAAGGAAAAGCTAACCCTGCCTTACCAAATACAAGTGATGAAAATAGAAAAAAGAATAGAAGGGTAGAGATTTTAGTAATGCCAAAATAATTAAAAAAATGAAAATTAAATTATTAATCATAACCCTAGTTTTTTATGTTAGTTTATCTGCCCAAAATAAAATAGATAGCTTACTTGGTACCAAAGGGGTGTGTAGTAAATTAAAACCAAAAGATATTATTCCAAATAGTACCATCAACTTTAATTTAAAGCTCACCATTTTAAGCACAGCCGTTGGAGGCAGCAATAAACAAAATACTAGTATTGTTTACCTAAATACAAAAGATGGTTTTATAGGTATGGATAAAACTGCAACAATATCTCTGATAGGAAACGCTAATACAGAGGTTGATTTTTTGGTTGAAACCCTTACCAAGCAAAGCTTATGGTACACTAATACTAAAAGCGATGGTAAACAATTAAAAAAATTACCAACTAATTTAATTACTAGCTATAATAATTTGCCCATAAAAAAAGTAGATGCCGCTGTAGCTACATCAAAAAAATATTTAACAAATAAGCTTATTGCAGAGCCCTATTTTTTGGATATGGTTGGCCTACAAAAAAAAGTAATTCGCTATTTGTATGGCACACCTTTACCTGCTAATGGCGTTTTTAAAAATTACTTAGGTAATTATGGCGTTGGATTTTATAATATTAACGATGCTACATTTTTATGCCTTGCAACCGAAAGTAAAGTAATGAAAACAGAAATTACAAAAATTGAAAAAGTGAATATCGAATTTAATACCACCGGCTTTAAAGAAAAAAAATAACTTTATATGAAATACATTTTTTTCTTTTTATCTATACTTATTTTTACCAGTTGTGGCGTATTACATAATGGGGTTTCTTATACGGGAGAAGAAAAAGTATTTTCAAAACAATTTAAATCCTACACTTTAAATAAAAGAGAGGCACAAGGTAGAGAGCCAGGTTGGGAGCTTGGCATTTCTTTTATCCCACATAAAGAGGGTAGAATTAGCGGCATTTGGCTAAAAAATCCTACAAAAGGCACAGTGCCCGTAAGTATTTGGGATGCAGATACAAAACAATTAATACAAACATTTCAATTTACAATAAGCGATACACTTAACTATAATCATTACACATTAGCACAACCTATTTTGTTGACGACTCAAAAAAAATATTGCATTACTACAAACGTTACAAAGTATTATTATCACACACTACCATTTACAACATTACCTCTTCAATTTAATAATTGTACTTTAGTAAGTAGTGTTTATGAAGAAACATATTACCAGCGCTATCCGCAATTTGAAATAAATAATGTAATACACGGCTTAATTGATTTGGATATTGATTTTAAAAAATAAAATACTAATTATGAAAAATAAAACATTGTTTATCGTTGCCTTACTTTCTTTTTCTGCAACTTTTACATATGCACAATTACTACATAATGTAAAGGAATATAAAATTGGTTTTAGTGGTAAATTTTTATCGTATTATACACCTAGCAATGA
Source organism: Bacteroidota bacterium (assembly GCA_031408315.1). Classification (GTDB taxonomy): domain Bacteria; phylum Bacteroidota; class Bacteroidia; order Chitinophagales; family Chitinophagaceae; genus Ferruginibacter. Next base: position 4,033 of record JANNWD010000608.1, on the reverse strand, counting down.
ACCTACTACAACTTTTGCTACTAACGAACCTATTACTACTACCAACCCAGTTACTGGACAAATTACTACCATTAATCGCCCCGTTGCAAAAGTAAATGCAACTATGGTAACACCTAATAATAAAACCAATAAAGGCGCTGCTGTAATATCATCTAATACCGCCATAAACCCTAACTCTACCAGTACCGACTCTTTAACTATGGAATCGTATAGCGAAGGTGGCCAATCTACATTTTATAAAGAAAAGCAAATTTGGATTATTGATTACGTTACTGTAGGTGTATTTGAACCCTACTATACCATTCAAAATAAAGTATCGGGTAAGTACCTAACGCAAGGCGATAAAAAAGTAAGTTTGAAACCCTTCATCGTTTCAGGATCAAACAGCCAAAAATGGCGATTTAATAATTTAGAAGAATCTTCCCAAAATCAACTTCCATTTAAAGGAGAAACTAAAGAAATGTCCATAGTATGTGAAATTGGAGGATACGTAAATAGAGGGATGATGCCAGCTATTTTACGCTTAAACAATAATGTAGTTTCGTTAGATAATTTTGGCTCATCACTTGATTATGTAATTGATGGGGACAGGGCCAAAAACCAAAGATCTACAGTTCACAATTTTTTTATTACACCATATGGCAATTTTCGTAAAATTGAGCTTACTGATATTACTTACTCACTATGCCCAACCATTTTAATAAATGGGGATAGAGAATTTAATGGGTTTAATGATAATGGTTTTTTGCGCCAATTAATTGAAGGAGAACCGTACCATCAAACACCGTTAACTACATTTGAAATTAAACTATCTATAAGTGCCGATGCTACACAAATATATGCCGATATTATGCTCAATGTAAAAGAGCTAAAGCTGGATAAAAGCGAAACCGAGGGTAGATGGAAAATATTGGTATATACAGCTCCTGCTGGTCAATTGTTGGATGAAATTGTTAGTTATAAAAATTATTATACATCCCACAGTGGGCATTTGACCCAGCATATTTATCAAACTAATATAAATGTAAATAGCGAATTTTTAAACTATGCATCCGTAATTGGCGATACAATGGGTACCGATGTAAGTGAGGATAGTGATTGTAATGATGATACAAGAGTAGCGTATATAGATTTTAGAAGTTTATATGTACGGTTTAAATAATTTAATTATAATTTTAAAAATCAACCAATTTATTATAAATAAAAAGTATGAAAAAAATATTTTATACCGTCCTTTTTGTTTTCGCTTTTCATAATACAAACGCTCAAAACAAAATTGAAATTGAATTTAAAACTGGCGAAGATGATTTAAGAGGAGTAGGTACTCCAGAGTTTAGCCCCGATCTCAAATTACACTTTGTAAATAAACCAGAAGTAGTAAAATTTGCAATTAATGGAAATGGCACTTGGCCCAAAAACTCTATTCGTAAAATAGCTATTCCCTTAGATACATCAATAGTTATTGGAGATTTATTAGCCATGGAGTTAATCAGAAGGCATACAAACTCGGATAAACCTACATCAAAAAGCCCCGATAATTGGGATATTGATAGAATAATTGTAACAGCCACATTTAAAAAAAATGGACAAACCACCAAGTACGAATTGTTAAATTCTGTAAACACCAATCCAAAACAAACTCCTTGGAGAATGACCTACGATAACTCCGAAACACCAAAACGATTTAACTTTAGTAGAAATCCAAGACTGTTATCTGGTAATACTAATTGGATTGATAAATTTCCACCTCCTCAAAAAGCAAGTATAAGTGCCATATTTGGTGTTGGTGGAGATGATTTACGAGGTGGTAATGATAATGCAAAAATTGTTATCACTTTTAAAAACAGTACAAAAAAATTAACTTTTAATAACTTAAATAATGGTGCACAGTGGAATGGTTTTACGGAACACAGAGTAAACAAAGAAATACCAAGTTTCCCCGAATTTACTATTAGCGATATTAAAACTGTAGAGCTATGGCATACAGGTGGTGGTGGAATGGGGGCAGATAATTGGGATATTGATAAGTTTACATTAACCATTACCTATAATGGACAAGCCAAACAATTAGTTGATAGAACAGGTGCACCTATTCACCGATTTACTGGAGATACTCGAAGAAAAACATTTATAGTAGAATAACAAAACTAACAAAAAATGAAAAATAGATTATTAATTTTAGGTACACTTTTTACTAACTTGGCAATTGCACAGCCAGTAAAAAAAAGCAGTGATAATAAAGATGAATGCCCAGCACCTACCTATAAAAAAGGACAAACATCTGCCCAAGTGAATGAAGAAACTAAAAAATATGTTGAATGTAAAAGGCAACAAAGACAAAAACAAAATGAAGAGGCTAATAAACGGAAAGAAGAAAAAGAAAATGAACAAAGAGAAAGAGAACAACAACGAGAAAGCGATAAAGCAGCCGATGCACAAAAAAGAAATCAAGAAAGGCTTGCAAGAGAAGAAAGGCAAAAACAAGAAAGACAACAAAGTGAGCAAAATAGGCAAATAGATAGAGAGAAAAGGCAAGAGGAACAACGTAGAGAAAAATCAGAAAAAGAAGAACGTCAACGTCAACAAAGAGAAAATAATTCTAACAACCCAAGTCCTCCAGCACCACAACGCAACGATCCTCAAAAAGAGGTCCAACAAAGAGCAAGGGAGCAAAGGCAACAACAACAGCGGCAGGCCAGAGAAACAAGGCGGCAAGAAAGTAATGCCAGAAAAGAAGCTCAACAAAAAGCAAGAGAAGAAAGAAGGAGAGAAGCAAGGGAAAGATCCGCAGAAGAAAGAAGAAAAAAACGAGAAAGTAATGGCAGATAAAAACACTAACACTGTCTTATAAACGGTGTAAGTAAAAAATATTAGGGACAGTATCACATCATTTTCAACTGTTTCATTTTTATATTTGATAATAATAAATATTCATCTTTCATTTTATTGGGCAAAAAACTATTATACATCACTTCTTTCATCTCTAGTCTACAGTAATAAAAATTTTCCAATGTTTTATCCAATAATTTTTTGGTAAGATGATTGGTGGTGTAAGCAGCTAAAAAATCTTCATATTTTAAATTACTTTTTTTGCCATTTAATGTTAAAGCCAATTCCTCAGTATCTTTTTTATTAACTAGTGCAGTACTTAACATATCATACGCTGGCGATAAAGTGTATTTGCCTTTTTCTTCAGTTTCAAGCAAACTAAAATTTTTTAAGTGCATATCCGCATTACCTGTTAAAAAACTAAATAGCACATACTCATAAAAATTAGTAACATCTAATACTGGTGTAGCACTATATTTAAGTAAAGCTTTTGCTACTTGTTCATGGCTGCCCTTGTATTTATCTTCTGTTAATCGTTCAGTTAGTTGGCACATATCTTCCATGTGGTACAAGCCTGTTCTACTTCTATCTACTCTTTTGGTTAAATAACAAAGTGTACCATCTTGCAAATAAAATAGAGTATGCGGTACCGTTTGTAGTCCACATACTTTTGCCATTTTCATGGTGCAATCTTCTAGCTCTGGTAAGCATTGGTAATAATCGCTTGGCGGCTTTAGTATGTGATCGCCATATAGGCCCACTATGGTTAATTTTTTTACTGTATTTTTTTCTTGCTTTTTATACCAACTTAAACTAACTTTTTGCTGTACACCTGTAACCGCCATATTTGTTTTTAAAAATTGCTCTGCTAATTTTTGTAAATCTTCTTTATTATAATCAAGTGTTGGTACGTAGGCTTGTCCAAAAAACTTTTTACAACAAGCCCTATGATAATTTTCTACTTCTGTATGTGGCAAAGGTTTGTAACAATACAAACACTTTTTTGTACTACTATAATATTTTGCAGCAGGGTCTTCTAAAACATTTACTATTGCGTTATAAAGCGAATTTTTATTTTTATAATTTTTCATTATTAGTCATTTGCTTTTACACTTACTGCACCTATGCAATTTTTGCAACATGCAAGTAGTAAGCCAAATCTATCTCGGCTATTTATTTTCCAATTGGTTTCTGCTAAATCCAG
>JANNWD010000607.1:0-3588 GCA_031408315.1 Bacteroidota bacterium | reverse complement strand
GAATGAAACATTGGAATATTATAGAGATTGGAATGGTAGAGGAGAAAAGGTTGAATTGAAAAATAGTAAAGAATATTTAATTATTAGCATTGATGGTCAGTTGTTAATCACAAATGGTGAGCATTTGGAGAATTTAAATTTGGGTGACGATGAAAAGAGAGTTATAGTGTTACATTACCCAATAAAGCATAAAGCAATTCCCGAAAAATCTCTAATTATTAAATAATAATAATCTTCATTTTTTCACTACTTAAAAAATATGAATAAACTTTTTATAAGAATAAAGCCTAATCTTATTATTTTAGAAGAGGGAAATCAAATTGTTTTTACAGGCAGCTACGGCGAATTTGTAACCGTGTTAAATAATTCACTTACTCAAAAGTTAATTGAGTTATTAATTAATGGTAGTCAGGAAAAAAAAATAATAATTGCCTTAGCTAATCTGTTTAATTGCGAGGAAGAACCTATAACTAATCTTTTGCATGAACTTAAACAAAAGGGAGTGCTGGAAAATTATTTGCCTAATGAAGTTGTAAGTAATGAAATGTATAATAAATATCAAACACAACTTTCTTTTTTTGACTTGTTAAATCCTGCATCCACAGTTACAGAAAAAATAGCACTCCAAAAAAAAATTCAATCATTAAACGTAATGGTAATTGGATGTGGAGGAATTGGTACTTGTATTTTACAATCATTGGTTTTAATGGGAATTGGTAAAATAGTAATAGTAGATGGAGATATTGTAGAAGCATCTAACTTAAATAGGCAAGTACTTTTTGATGAGCAAGATAAAGGAAAGCCTAAAGCATTTGTGGCTGCAGAAAGACTGAAGAAAAGTAACAGCCAGTGCAAAATAATTGCAATAAACGAAATGATAAAAAATGAGGCTGATGTAAAAACGACCATTGAAATTTCGGGCAGCTTAGATTTTATTTTTATTTGTGGAGATACGCCACAATTGCCTTTGTGGGTAGATAGTGTTTGCAAAGAGGTTAAACTACCGTATATAAAAGCAAGTTATCAGGGTACAGTTGGTTTTATTGGCCCTCTTATAGTTCCCAATGGCAAAAGATTTGCTGAAGTTCTAAATATAGATTACATGCAGGCAGACGATAACGAAATAGTTGCGGCACATAATAGCAAACATAAACATGCTTCTTTTATTGCAGCTAATTCAATTATTGCTAATATGGCAGTTATGGAGGCTACAAAATATTTATTACAGTTGCCAGGCATACAAACTATTGGCAAAAGAATGTTTTATAATTTTCAAAACATGTATGCGTTTTTTGAAGAAGATTTTTTATAGTATTCTTACTCTAATTACGATCCCATCCGCCTCTGCTTATCCTAAGCAGTTTTGCAGTTTTTTCTTTTACCTTTTCAACTGGCTTATTTGGAAGCGTTGTCTTTTTTGTTAAATCATCTACTTTTTTTTCAGTATTAATTACTGGTAAAGCAGTGCCTGTAGGCAATGTATTATGTGCTGTTATGGAAAACAGTACAACTAATATTTCGGAAAGTGCTATAATAGTTTTATTTGATTACAAAGTTTATATGTTATTAAAAAAGGGTACAAGATGTTATGCAGTTGCTTAAGAAAGTAACCAAACAAATCTAACTCATTCAACATGCACAACATCAAGATAAATTTTAATACAACAATTGCCTTAGTCTTTAATAATTTTTTTAACCTGTTGATGTACTCCATCTCCCCAATTGAACGTAGCATAATATACTCCAGTAGCTAACTTTGCTAAATCCATTTTTACTATATTTTTACCTTTTATTATCTTTTCGTTTTTAATTAGGCAAACTGCTCCTTTACCATCTATCATTTTAATATTTACGGTGGATATATTTTCAGACATAATTTCGGCATACATGATATTTGCTGTTGGGTTAGGCCACACTTTTATTTCGCTAACAAAGTCAATACCACATTCAGTCCTGTTTATTTTGCTGTAATACAGTTTACCAGAAATATCAATTTCCATAATTCTATACAAAAAATTAGTACCAGCTGTGCTGTTATCAAAGTAAGTATACTTTTTTTCTGTATTACTATTTCCAGCTGCAGTAACTACACCTACTGTTTTCCAATTTAACCCATTATCACTTTTTTGAATTTCAAACTTAGAAGTGTTTTGTTCTTGATTTGTTATCCAAGAAAGTGCAACACCTTTATCTGTACATTTTGTATCAAAGTTTAAAAAAGTTATCGGAACGGTATTAAGCCCTAAAGGTTTATCACCACTATTTACTGTAAAGGAAATATTAGCAAAACCAGGGTCGGATAAAGCAGTACCGGCAGCCTCCGATGTACTCTGTTGATAAGCGAAACCGCCTTGAGGGTAAACAGGTTGCAACGTATTTAAAGTAATCAATAACAATGTATCCCATGTCGTAGTTACTGTAATAATATTTGTACCTCCATTTTCATCAATATTACCATAAACATAACGCCTATTATAAACTTGTCCTCCTGGTGAACCAGGGTCAATACTTACAATCTGTGCAGGGTTAGTAAACCTAGCAGATGTACCCCAACCAAAAGTTGTTACCATTTTGCTATCATCTACCCCTACTACTGAGTTTAATGATAATGACTGAGGCACTGCATTTGCACTTTGATACAAAATGTAAAATGTAACGCCTATGTAATCTACATTAGCACCAGTTGCCCTAACTCTTACACCTATTTGTGAGGTACTTGCTGTTGCCGTTTTTTGAAAAATATCTACTTCTACAGGTTGAGCTATTATACTTCCAACACAAAAAATAAGGATTGCTATTAGTATTTGCTTTTTCATTCGATAAAATTTTATTTAGTTAATTTACTGGTGTATGTGATTTAGGTTCTATAATTTTTTTTGTACTATTACCAACTAATGATGAGCCTGTTTGTGCGGTGTTATTTGCACTAACTTTTGTAATACCTACATCGCCTGCATTTACTACTTTATCCATATTAACATCACCAAAAACATAACCTGTTAAAGCCACATTTGCATTGGCTTTTACTAATCCTACATCTCCTGCATTTACGGTACCGTCTTTATTGGCATTACCAGCCCACATACCATAACTACCTCCAGAAAGCAATTGTGCCGGAGGACTACTAATTAACCCATTGGTGTAATTATTTGCAAGCACTCTAAAATCATTTGTAAAATTTCCTATGGCATCTAAAGCTGTTGAATTACTCATTACAGCCAAATGATTTCTATGCCTAACTACTACAAATCCTGCACCTTGTTTATTAATTGGTAATGATATAGGGGTTACCCCATCAAGCTCTGTAAAGGTTCCGTTATTTAGTAAGAAACAGGCTTTACGGCTGAGTGCAGAGGCTAAGTTTGCATCGACAGGAAGACCAGACGGTGGTTTTCTAAAATCAACCAAAACCCAATCAACTATATTAGTATGTGTAGCAAAAAAAACAGGCGGTACTGTTTCTCCTCCATTGTAATTTCCAAATGCAGCATCATTGTAAGGTTGTGCTAATGGTAACACTGTGTTTAATGATGTATTCATCGATGTACCATTCCATGCACCTCTTAAATTTGCCTGAATATTCATAGT
>JANNWD010000606.1:0-10172 GCA_031408315.1 Bacteroidota bacterium | reverse complement strand
TTTACACTTAGAGTTGGTGCTCAATACTATCCAGCAAAAGTTGGTACTCCATCAAAAAAATATTTTAGTTTTGTTAAATACCGTGCTGGTTTTTATTACGGACCAGATTATGTAAAACTTACTAGCAATAGAAACGAATTTGGCTTTACCGCAGGTGCAGGCTTTCCACTTACCTCTTTACAACGCTTAAGTTATAACTCATTTGATTTTGTTGTATTAAACACAGGGATAGAAGTTGCCAATAGAGGAAATAGCCAAACTAATTTAAGAGAAAATATTATTCGATTAAGCTTTGGTGTTACTATGAATTCGCTTTGGTTTAGAAAACGTAAGTATGATTAATAAAGGGTGTTATACCAGCTTTATATTTTCATGGCATCATCGTTGTGTCACAATCCTTTCATCTGTACTACTACTATTAGGCTTTAATAGTTGCGAAAACAATGAGGGAGATATAAAAAATATTACCACCAAAAGCCTAGCTGTTGAAGAAGCTACTAATGTGCATGTAAACTACACCACTAGCGGTAAAGCAAAAGCACAACTTAAAGCGCCAATAATGTTACGAGTGCAAGACACAGCATCGTTCGTAGAGTTTCCTAAAAAATTGCATGTAGATTTTTATAACGAACAAGGTATTATTGAAAGCATTTTAGATGCTAAATACGGCAAGTACAACGAAACACAAAGTAAAGTTTTATTAAAAGATAGTGTACGTTTTATTGGTTTAAAAAATGGTGATACACTTTATACCGATGAATTGTTTTGGGATAGAAACCGACCAACTTATCAATTTTATACCGATAAGCCCACCATTATTAAAACAAAAAAAGAAATTATAAATAGCATTGGTTTTGAAGTTAATCAAGACTTTACCGATAAGTGGTTTAAAAATACCACCAATAGTTATTTTAGAGTACCTACTGCAAGTTTTCCAGCGTATTAAACTAACAAGTAAGATTAATTTTCCGTAAAACACAATTCTCAGGCACAGTTATTTTCGTACATTTATATTCATTTTTTAATCTTAATTAATCATTACAATGCAATATCGTCGTTTAGGAAAATCTGGCTTACAAGTAAGCGTACTTAGCTTTGGTAGCTGGGTAAGTTTTAGCAAACAAATAAATGATAAAGTAGCCGATGAGTTAATGGGCATTGCCTACGATAAAGGAATCAACTTTTTTGATAACGCCGAAATATATGCCCTAGGCGAAAGCGAAAAAATGATGGGCAGGGTGTTAAAAAAGAAAAAGTGGGATAGAACATCGTACACTGTTAGTAGCAAAGTATTTTGGGGTTGGCGTGGTAAAGAAAACAAGCCTAACCAATTTGGCCTTAGCCGCAAGCATGTAATAGAAGCTTGTAACGAAGCGTTGCAACGCCTAGGCGTAGACTATTTGGATATGTATTTTTGCCACCGACCAGATAAAAATACACCAATAGAAGAAACCGTTTTGGCAATGAATCATTTAATACAACAAGGCAAAGTTTTATATTGGGGTACTAGTGAATGGAGCGGTGTAGAAATTATGGAAGCACATCGCATTGCAGAAAAATTTAGATTAATTGCCCCAACAATGGAGCAGCCGCAATACAATATGTTTGAAAGAGAAAAATTAGATAAAGAATATTTAGATATTTTTAGAACGGTGGGTATGGGTACAACAATTTGGAGTCCATTAGCTAGTGGTTTATTAAGCGGCAAATACAACGATGGTATACCAAAAGGCAGCCGCTTTGCTTTAGAAGGTTTTGATTTGTTAAAAGATAGATGGGTAATGGATGATAAAGTAAAAAAAGTAAAAAAGCTTAGTGAACTAGCCGCCAAACTTGGCGAAAGTACTGCTGCAGTAAGTATTGCATGGTGTATTAAAAACCCGAATGTAAGTACTGCTATTTTAGGTGCTACCAAAAAAACGCAATTATTAGCCAATTTAAAAGCCATTGAAGTGGTAGAAAAGCTTACACCAGATGTAATGGACAAAATTGAAAAAATAATGAATAACAAGCCTACCTTACCCGATTTTTAATTTATGATACTTTACGGAATACCCAATTGCGATACAACAAAAAAAGCCATACAATGGCTTAAGCAAAATAAAATTAATTTCATTTTTCATAATTATAAACAAAGTGGAATTAGTAAAGAAAAAATAATTGAATGGAATGCAAAAGTGGGTTGGGAAAGTTTCTTTAACAAACGCAGTACATCTTGGAGGGAGTTATCAAAAGCAGAGCAAGATAAAGTAACCAATTTATTATCTGCCATAAAAATAATAGTGGAAAATAACAGTATACTAAAACGGCCAATAGTTGAATACAAAAATGATTTAATTATTGGCTTTGATGAACAAAAATATACAAGGGCTTTTTTATAAAAAACAAACTCAACTCGCTAAGATCAAAAGCCCCTTTAGGGGTTTGGGGTAAATTTTTAAATTATGAAACGTAATGCAACCGCCGTTTGGAACGGCACTGGAAAAGAAGGTACTGGTCATTTAACTACACAAAGTACCACACTTAACAAAACACAATATTCGTTCAACAGCCGCTTTGCAGAAGGCGTTGGTACAAACCCAGAGGAGTTAGTAGCCGCAGCACATGCAGGATGCTTTACCATGAAATTAAGCTTTGTATTAAACGCTGCTGGTTTCACTGCTACAGAGCTTGAAACAAAATGCGATATTGAATTAGTAGATGGAGCAATAACATCATCTCATCTTACCCTAAAAGCAACAGTGCCTGCTATTAACAAAGAACAATTTGATATTGCTGTTGCAGATGCTAAAGAAAATTGCCCAATATCTAAATTATACAATACAACTATTACTTGCGAAGCCCCATTAGTATAAATAAATATCATTTTTAATTCAAATAAATAACATGTCGTTTAAAAACAAAACCGTTTTAATTACTGGTGCATCTAGAGGAATAGGAAAAGCTATTGGGCTAAAATTAGCCGCCGAAGGTGCTAATATTATAATTGCCAGTAAAAGCATAGAAGAAAACCCAAAATTGGGCGGTACTATTTTTAGTGCAGCCGCCGAAATGGAAGCCGCTGGTGGCAAAGCATTAGCCGTACAATGCGATATACGTTTTGAAGATCAAATAGATAATGTGGTACAACAAGCTGCCGATAAATTTGGCGGTATAGATATTTTAATTAACAACGCCTCGGCTATTAATCTTTTACCAACAGAGCAAACCGAACCTAAGCGGTTTGATTTAATGTATGATATTAATGTACGTGGCACTTTTATGATGAGTAGGGCTTGTATTCCGTATTTAAAAAAGGGAACAAATGCACACATACTCAATTTATCTCCACCAATAAATATGGATTTAAAATGGTTTCAAAAACATTTGGCTTATACAATAAGTAAGTACAATATGAGTATGATTGCATTAGGTTTATCTGCCGAATTAAAGCAATACAATATTGCCGCTAATGCCCTTTGGCCAAAAACAACCATTGCAACAGCCGCAGTAAATAATTTATTAGGAGGAGAAATGTTAATGAAAATGAGCCGTACTGTAGATATTATTGCCGATGCTGCTTATTATATTTTAAGTAAACCAAGCAATCAATGCACAGGAAATACCTTTATTGATGAAGATGTTTTAGCTGCTGAAGGAATAACTGATTTAGGTAAATATTCAGTAGTGCCAGGCGCTAATTTATACAACGATTTGTTTGTTTAACAAATACTTAGAAAAATAAAAAGATTATGCTAACAAAAATTTGTTAGCATTTTTTTTGCACTCATGCAACATTGTAATGTATAACTATACTTTAATTAATAGAATGTTAAAACGGTTTAGTATTTGATAAGCGGTTTCCGTTTCGTAAATACTACGTTTAATTTCGTATTAGCTAAAAAAGTATAGCCATGAATTTTTTTAAACTAACTGTTGCCATTGCATTGCTTTTTATAAGCAGTATGCTTTTTGCACAAAACAAAATTGAACAGCGAAAGCTGTACCCCAAACGTATTACTGCCTCATTAAAAATTGACGGTGTTTTAGATGAACCACAATGGAAGTATGCACCTCTAGCAGACAAATTTACATCTCTACGCCCTACTCCATTTATACCAGAGAGTGAAGATAATAGCACAAAAATTTTCTTTTTATATAATAACGAAGGATTGTATATAGGAGGAGTTTTAAAAGAAAAATATAAAGATAGCATTGCTAGTGAATTAATTGGTAGAGATGGGTTTGGTAACAACGATTTTGTGGGTATTATTTTTGATACGTATTTAGACAAGCTAAACGGCTTTGAATATTTTGTAACACCTCTTGGTGAGCAAATGGATGCTAAAGTTGCCCCTAATAACAATGGTAATAATGAAGATTTTGGATGGAATGCAGTATGGCAAAGTGCGTCAAAAATTAATAATGATGGCTGGAGTTTTGAAATGTTTTTGCCATATGCTGCCATTCGTTTTGGAAAAAAGAAAATACAAGATTGGGGATTAAATATTGTACGCCGCAGGCAAAAAAGTGGGCAGCAATTATTTTGGCAAAGCATTGATCCGAATGTAAACGGGCTTTTAACACAGGAAGGCGTAATGCTAGGTTTAGAAGATTTAAAACCACCTTTAAGACTTCAATTTTCACCATATTTTTCTGTTTACCAAAACCATGATGGGAAAGCTGCAGGAAAACAAAATACTACCACAATAAATGGAGGCATGGATATAAAGTATGGTATTAATCAAGCCATGACTTTGGACATGACTTTAATACCCGATTTTGGACAAGTGGTTACCGATAATAGAATTTTAAACCTTAGTCCATTTGAACAACGCTTCACGGAAAATAGACAGTTTTTTACCGAAGGAGCCGAACTTTTTAATAAAGGCAATTTATTTTATAGCAGAAGAATAGGAAGGATTGGTGATAAACCTTTGGCCTATGGTAGTGTAAAAAATCAATTAAATACAAATGAAGTAGTTACCAATAATCCTGAGCAAGTAAAATTATTAAACGCCACTAAAGTTAGTGGACGTACACAAAAAGGATTGGGCATTGGCATTTTAAATTCAATAACACAATCATCAAGGGCTATTATAATGGATACCATATCCAAGATAGAACGTACTTACGAAACCGAGCCGCTAACCAACTATAATATTTTTGTATTAGATCAAACCTTTAAAAACAACAGTAGCATATCATTAATTAATACCAATGTAATGAGGGCTGGTAGCGAAAAAGATGCAAATGTAACCAGTGCTTTGTTTGATTTTAATGATAAAAAGAACACTTGGAATGTAGGTGGTAATGTAAGTTTTAGTAATATTTTTCTACCAAATGAAAAACCAACAACTGGCTATGCCCACTCTATTTATTTTGGTAAAACTAGTGGTCGATTTAATTTTAATGTGTGGCAAGATTTAACCAATAATAAATATGATAAAAACGACTTAGGCTATTACACTAATAATAATGATATGAGCCAAGGTGTTTGGGCAGGATATAATTGGATTAAGCCAAAAGGCTGGTATAATCAAATGAGAATAAATACCAACTTTTGGTACAGCAGATTGGTTACCGCCATAGATCCTTTAAAACGTAAAGAAAATATGTTTCAAGGCTTTGGGTTAAATTTTAATTTTAATGCCCAAACAAAAAAGCTATGGTGGGTTGGAGTTAATATGAATGGAGGACCGAGTGGTAATGATTTTTATGAACCTAGAACTACAGGGTATTTTGTAAACACTGCCAGAAGAGTTGGCATTAACACTTGGTGGGAAAGTAATTCGGCAAAAAAACTTTCGTGGGGAGGTAATCTATTTTTTGGAGTAGGCGATTTATTTAAAAGAAGAGCACAAGAAATGGGCTTATTTGGAAAAATTAGATTTAATAGCAAATTCTCAATTGATCATTCTTTTAATTTAAGTAATACCAATAACCAAGCTGGCTTTGCTGGTAAGCAAAATAACGAAGTTTATTTTTCAAGAAGGCAAATACGTTCAATTGAAAATGTATTAAGTTCAAAATATAATTTTACAAACAGAATGGGTATTACATTAAGAGCAAGACATTATTGGAGTAAGGTTGACCCAAGGCAGTTTTATACGCTAGATAGCGATGGAAATTTGAATACACCTACAAATGCTTTTACCAAAAATGTAAATCAAAATTATAATTTCTTTAGTGTAGATATGGTTTATACATGGCAGTTTGCCCAAGGTAGTTTTATAAACATTGTATATAAACAAATTGCAGATGAGTTTAGATTTGGGCAGCCTGTTGAAAATAATTATGGTAAAAACGTAAGCAATACACTAAATACACCTCAATTTAACAGCTTGTCTTTACGGGTAATTTACTTTATAGATTATCTTACTGCAAAAAGTAAAATAAAAAGAAAAAATAAAGCATAAAAAAGATGACACTTTTTTAATGGGTGTCATCTTTACTCTATACAATAAATGCTATTATTTTATTAGCTGTTTTGGTACTTCTTTACCCAATAAATATTTATAAATAAAATGCGTTTTTGTATTTTGAAAATGCAGGTTTTTATTGCCCGGCCAGCCGTGCCTTCCTCCAGGATAAATCATAAATTCAAAATCTTTTTTAGCATCTTGTAATTTGCTAATTAACTGTAAGCTGTTTTGCATGTGTACATTTTCATCTATTTCGCCATGTACAATTTGTAACATGCCTTTATACTTATCTACGTAGTTCATCACATTTCCTGTTTTGTAGCCTTCTGCATTATTTGAAAGTGTACCCATAAATTTTTCGGTATAGTGGCTATCATACAAACTCCAATCGGTAACACTACCACCAGCCATACCATGTGTAAATACATCAGCATATTTTGTAAGTGCTAAGCAACTCATATAACCACCATAGCTAAAGCCAGTAATACAAACTTTTTTGGCATCGGCACTGCCATTAGCAATTAACCATTTTACCATAGTGGAATAATCTTTAAGCTCCCAATCGCCAAGGTTATGGTGCATATAATTTACACCCTCTTTACCAAAATGCCCACTAGCTCTGTGATCCATCGCCACTTGTATCAATCCTTCCTTTGCATACCATTGTTGATTACCGCCTAAGGTAAAATTATCATTTACTGTTCCTGCATTTGGACCACCATAAATACTAATTAATACTGGATACTTTTTGCCAGCTTCAATATTCAACGGCCAAGTAATTTTCATTGGTAAATCATACAAACCATCATCACTTTTTACTCTAATAATTTCTGTTTTAGCTAAAGTATAATTATCAAACTCAGCACCTTTTGCATCACCAAGTTCTTTTATAATTTTTCCTTTGTTATTTACTAAAGTTAACTTATTTGGTGTGGTAGAATTGCCAAGTGTAGTAATAAAATATTCAGCATTTGGAGATGCATTAATGAAAGAATGATTGGTATTGCCAAACGTTAAACGTTGTAATCCTTTACCATTTAAGTTTACTTTGTAATAATCTCTTGTAGCACTATTTTCTTTGCTACGGGCAGTAAAATAAACTATACCCTTTTTTTCATCAATATAATTAAGTTCGGTTACGGTGTATTTACCTTCTGTAATGGCATTTATTCTTTTACCATCAATACCATGGTAATATAAATGCTTCCACCCTGTGGCATCACTCATTAAAATAAATCCTTTCCCATTTTTTAAAAATTGTATTCTATCATTATCATCTAAATCAATCCATGTTTTTTGTGTTTCGTTGTAATATTCTTTTTTATCGCCAGTTGCCGGATTTACTTCGTAAACAATTAAATTATTTTGTAAGCGATTTATCCATTGTACCAAAAGGCTGCTGCCATCAGGCTTCCAATATGGCATGCCAAAATATTGGTCGTCTTTTTCATTAAAATTTGCCCAAGTAGTAGCACCACCATCTGGCGACACCACACCTACTTTTACCTCTGGGTTTTTATCACCCACTTTTGGGTAACGTAAGCTTTCCATTTTTCCGTGTTGCCCATCGGCATTGGTAATTGTAAACAAAGGCACTTGTGTATCATCGCTACGGAAGTAAGCTATCTTTTTACTATTGGGACTCCACCAAAAACTTTTGTATTGGCTTGGTCTTCCTAAAATTTCTTCGTAATACACCCAACTAGCATAACCGTTTAAAATTAATTCGCTACCATCTGTTGTAAGTTTCGTTTCTTTTTTTGTAGCAAGATTTACTGCATACAAATTATTGTTTTTTGTATAAGCAACATAGTTTCCATCGGGGCTTAGTGTGGGGTTTACTTCTTTGTCTTTATCGTTGGTTAATTGAATATCGCCAATACCTTTTCGTAAATACAAATCGTTTTGTTTGGTAATAATTTCTGGCTTTGCTGCTACATCTAATTTGGTAACTACTGGGTTTGTATAATCGGTTTCTTTACCTGTTTTACAATCTAGCAAAAAACTTTTACCATCTCGGCGAATTACCACATGGCTTTCATCTACCCAAGGGCCAGCACTGGGCAAGGCTTGTGTAATGCCTTTAAAATTACCTTTAAAATACTGCTCATCTGTAAGTTCTTTTTTTTGTGCCGATGCAGATAAGCACACCACAGCTAAAAAGCTAAATGCTATTGTTTTTTTCAAAATCATTATCATGTTCAATCGTTTAAAATTATTGAACAAACAAGATAGTTTTTTTGTAAGAAATTGAGAAAGGAATTTGATGGGTGGGGTTATACTATACCAAAGTATATAATAAACTAATTAACGAAGATATAAGGGAATAATTTGAACAATTAGATAAAAGCAATGTTGTTCTATCTCAAAAAATGTATTAGGGTTAATAAATAATAAAGATATGTTGTACTCAAATAGTAAGCGACTATTGCTTTTTTTTATAATTTTTACCGCAGTTGGTATAAATTCTATGGCACAAAATAATGGTAGAATTTCTGGTATTGTTTTAGATAAATTAACTCAAAAAGTGTTACCGAATGTAAGTGTGAGTATAGAAAGAGTTGATAAAGGAGCTATTTCTGATACAAGTGGTACTTTTAGAATTACAGATATTCCACTAAAAACGCATAATATTATTTTTTCGCTAATAGGTTATAAATCTCAAACTCTTTATAATATTGTAATTAATGCTGGTAACGAAAATACATACACTATTGAGTTAGAAAAAAGTGTAGGAGTAATGAATGAGGTGGTTATAAAATCAAACAAACGATCGGCTAGAGCGGCTACTTTAGAAAATCCTTTAAGTGTACAACGGTTGAATACTGAAGAAATAAAAAGTAATCCGGGAGGTAATTTCGATATAAGTAAAGTAATACAATCTTTACCAGGCGTAGGTGGTGGTGCAGGCGGCGGTGGTTTTAGAAACGATATTATTATACGTGGCGGTGCACCCACTGAAAATGTATTTTACTTAGATGGCATAGAAGTGCCAGTTATCAATCACTTTCAAACTCAAGGAAGTGCCGGCGGACCTCAAGGTATTTTAAATGTATCTTTTATTGAAGATGTAAAATTAAGCTCTTCGGCTTTTGATGCCCGTTATGATAATGCCTTAAGCTCCGTTTTTCAATTTAAACAAAAAACAGGGAATAAAAATAAACTTCAAGGCAATATAAGATTGAGTGCTACAGAATTAGCAGCTACCCTTGAAGGACCGCTATCTAAAAATAAAAAAACTACTTTCTTAGCATCGGCAAGGCGTAGTTATTTAGCTTTGTTATTTTCAGCAATTGATTTACCTATTCGCCCTAGCTACTGGGATTTTCAAACAAAAATTACTCATCAAATCAATAAAAAAACAACCTTATCTTTTATAGGCATAGGAGCAATAGATGATTTTGAATTTGCTGCAATAAAAAAAGCTACTCCTGAAAAATTGTATGTTTTAAATAGTAACCCTTTTATAACTCAACGTACATACACTGTTGGGCTTAGCCTAAAAAGGTTAATCAAAAATGGTTTTTTAAACATAGCACTTAGCCGTAATAGTTTTGATAATGATATTAATCAATACGAGGATAATACTACAAAAGTGCCTAGTGAAAAAACGTTATCATATCTAAGTCAAGAAAATGAAAATAAACTAAGGATAGATGTAAATAAAAATATAAACGATTGGAAAATTGCTTACGGAATTGTGGCTCAAGTATCTGAATATGATAATAAAACTTTTGCTGTCATTCGAAAACAACTAACTGATGATAT
>JANNWD010000605.1:0-1651 GCA_031408315.1 Bacteroidota bacterium | reverse complement strand
CTCAGAATAAGTGCTGCTTTTTTCACGCTGTAATAATCAATCTTAAGAGTGCTCATGATACTTTTTTTTTGACAATAAAACGTAGTTTATCCAGCGTTTTTGCCATGGTCATAGTTATTAAATTTTTAATGAATTTTTTCTTGGGGGCAAAGATACAACCCAAACAAGGTTGAATTAAGTTAATATTTATATGAGCGGTAAAATGAAAGTGTATTAAATACTTTTTAAAGGATTTTGGTTACTGTGAAATTCCTTAATATAAAGGGGCTCAGCATAAGCAATCTGGGTAAATGATTGCTGTACAAGCTTTTGACGGGATAATTGGCTGGCAGCTTCCTTCTTTTTTGAGATACTTATAAATCGGGCATTTTTATGACTGCAAAAGTTTTTCCATTTTGCTGACCCGTTTCCAAAAAAATATACCGGGTCGTTTCTTAACAAAAGACCGTAAGATTCGGGCTCCAGAATTAATGCACATGGTTCTTTTATAATATTCAGTTTTTCGTCATATACTGCTGTATAAACTTCCATTCTCCTTGCATCTATCATAGGGCAAAAAAATACACCCTCACTGCCAGGTACACTTTGGTATTCCTGAATAGCAGCAATGGCCAACAGTTCTAAATTATTTAATACGATCAGGGGTTTGTTCAATGCATAACACAATCCTTTTGCAGATGCCATTCCTACCCGGAGACCGGTATAAGAGCCCGGACCATACACCACCGCAATAGCCGACAAATCTGCTAACTGAATGCTTCCTTCTTTTACAATTGATAAAATGGCGGGTTCTAAAAATGAAGCATGATCCTTTTGATTTTCATTGCTCCTGCTGCAGATGATGTTCCCATCCTTTGCAATAGTAACATCCGCTGTTTCTAATGAGGTGTCAATATTTAAGATCCAGCTCATGCTTCAGCTTCCTTTTTTAGTAATGATGATGGGGTATATCTCTTATCAGAAATGTTTAATGTATGCAGCAGTTCATAAATATAATGCAAGCCAATAATAGCTGCCCATTCAAACGGGCCAAATGGGTAGTTGGTACCCAGTTTCATCGCTGTATCAATTTCACTTTTTGTGCTTACATTTTCTTCCAGTGCAAAATATGCTTCATTAATAATCATGGCAATGGTTCTTGCTGCCACCAGTCCTGGCTCATCGGCTACCTGTAAAACTTGTTTCTGAATAGCGGAAAAAACCTCCTCAGTTTCTTTAGTAATAGGCCCTGCCACTTCCCATTGCCTCCTTAACAAAAACCCTTTCCATCCATTAATGCGTACCACATTTGATGGGGCATTCAGTTGTTTCAAAGTATGTATGGCCGAATTCAGCAGTATGGGTTTTAAAATATGTTGAAATAATACAGCATCCCATTCACTTAATATCACATAGGCATCGGCCGCAGGTATATTATTATTCAATGAAGATATACGCTCCCAATTAACACTTTGCAGCCCTTTAGTTAGTTCCTCCCATTGGCCGTCATCAGCCAGTACAGCGATCTTCATTTGCATTTTTTTACAAAAATAGGTGGTTGATAAAAGATATATTTGCACCTGCATAAAAAAACACCATGAGCAAACAGATCATCAATACCAGTAATGCACCAGCCCCTATTGGCCCTTACAACCAGGCCGTTAAAGCAGGC
>JANNWD010000604.1:0-10142 GCA_031408315.1 Bacteroidota bacterium | reverse complement strand
TTTAAGTGGTACGGCGTAGGTTAAACCTCTTTCAATACACTCATCAATTGAGTAACGAGGAGGATCTACGAAGTAATCTAAAAATTCCAATACGAAAATGTTACGGGTATCGGTAATAGGAAAATTTTCCTTAAATACACGGAATAACCCCTCAACATTACGCTTATCTGGCGTAGTTTCTAATTGAAAATAATCTTTAAAAGATTGAATTTGAATTCCTAGCAAATCGGGTTGTTCTGCTACGAGTTCAACTTTTCCAAAATTGTGACGCTCAGTAGTAGCTTTTTTTGTTGCAGACATATTTGTAATAAAACGTTTTAATGTGCAGAAGACCCTTATTTTTCAGGCATTTAACAACTTTCGCTACTAACGCTAAATTATAAGGACGGCAAAGGTAGGTATTTTATTTGAAATATTTGTGGAGTTTTTACACAATTTTAGCTTTTTGGAAAGGTTTTTGATGTGCAAATTTAAGAAATGGCTTTTTTATCGGTAAAATAAAAAGAAAAAACCGATTTCTACTTTGAAATCGGTTTTTTGAAATATAAAATGTTTTAATTTATTATTAATGACTTCCTGCTCCTCCGAAGAAATTACAAAGTACACTTAATTCTTTTGTAAAAGTTTCAGTTTTACCATCTGCCGCTATTACGGTTAAAGAAATGGTATAATTTCCATGATAGGGATAAGTTATTGTAGGATTAGCGTCACCAGATTTTCTACCATCTCCTAAACGCCAAACATAACTGACAATGCCTGTTCCTTTACTTGTGAATTTAACAATGTTGTTTTCGTAAACATTGTGTATATCATTTACATCTATACTAAAAACTGCAGAAAAACCAGAACCAGACGTTGTGCCACCACCAGTTGCACCGCCGCTACTTGGACCTCCAGTTGAACCTCCTGAGCCAGATGTTGGGGTATAAACAGAACCAGAAACAACATCTGAGGAGGCTTTTTCACAAGCAGAAAATGCCAAACAAATTGCCAGAATCGTTATAAAACTTAATATTTTTTTCATATAATAAAATTTGCAGATAATATAATATGCTAAAGTAAAATGTTTTTTTTGTAATTCCTAATAATAGTTTAACAAGAACCTAATGGCAAAATTAATTTTTAGCCTCATTGAACCATGTAAGTTAGAAAGCAAATAGAAATGATTAGGCAAGTTATTGAGGCTTTATGGAAAGTATATTTTAGCAGTGTGCTTTCTTAAACTACTAAAAAATAGGAAAAGGATCTTTATACTTTAATCCCACTTCCATATTTTGTATTTCGCTTTCTGTGCATAGGCACTGTTGTAATTCGGCAGTAATTTTTTCTTTATTTATATCTTGCCCAATAATTACAAGTTCGTTATTTCTGTCGCCAAATTGTTTGTCCCACCCTTTTTCTATAATTTTTTGATTTTCTACAAAAGCATCATATTGTATTCTTTCGCTAAAAAGCATACTTGCCCACCATACGCCTGCTTTATCGGCTTTAAGGCTGCCGCCTGCTTGGCTCCAATTAAGTGCATCATCTTTTCTACTTACAATCCAAAATAAGCCTTTGCTTCTTATAATATTACTATGCCAATTTTGGTTAATGTAATTCCAAAAACGTTCTGGATGAAAAGGGCGTTTGTCTCTAAATACAAAACTGCCAATACCATACTCTTCTGTTTCTGGAGTGTGTACTTTTTTAAGCTCTTCTATCCAGCCTGCACTTTGGCTTGTTTTGTCAAAGTCAAATAAACCTGTATTTAATATTTCATTCAACGGAACTTTGCCCATTGTACTGGTTATAATTTTGGCTTCGCTATTTAGTTTGCTTATCATTGTTCTCAGCATTCCTACTTCTTCGGGCTTAACTAGGTCGGTTTTGTTGAGTATAATTACATTGGCAAATTCAATTTGATCGATAAGTAGGTTTACAATGGTGCGGTAGTCGCCTTCCATATTGCTAACTTTTCGTTGTTGCAACGTATCTAAGCTGCTATAATCTCTTAAAAAATTGTAACAATCTACTACAGTTACTAGTGTATCTAAAGTAGATATTTTGCTTAGGTCAATATTATTGGCTTCATCTTGATAAGTAAACGTTTGTGCTACGGGCAACGGTTCACTTATACCTGTACTTTCTATTAACAAATAATTAAAACGATTTTCGTTGGCTAGTTTTTCTACCTCTTTTAATAAATCTTCTCTTAAAGTGCAGCAAATACAGCCGTTGCTCATTTCAACTAACCTTTCCTCAGTACGGCTAATAATTTCGTTTTGTGTGCCGGCATTTATGTTTGGGCTTATAATGTTGGCATCTACATTTACCTCACTCATATCATTTACAATTACAGCTACTTTTAAACCCTCTTTGTTGTGTAAGATATGATTAAGTAAGGTTGTTTTGCCTGCGCCTAAAAAACCGCTTAGTACGGTTACGGGTAATTTTTTTGTTGTTGTCATTGTATGTATTTTAGTGTTGGCATAGATTGTGTAAACCAAAAGAGAATTAAATTTTTGTAATCCTCGCCATATAATTTTATAAACTCGGCGGTATGTTTATTTGTTGGGTCATTTAATTCTTCAATTCTATTGTGCACAAAAGTTTGTGTAAGTAAAATACCGCATTTCACTTCTATACATTCTCTCCATTCTTGATAATTGTTAAGTAACATAACATTTAATTTAATTTTTGAAATAATTTAAAGGCTTTCGTTTGTCCATTATGTGTATATTTTTTTCTTATGTTTTTATATTTTCCTAAAGTAATTATTGCTTTTTTGTAAAGCATTGAATCTTCCATTGTAGGCACATTTCCTTTAGGTATGGCATATGTAAAATGCCCTGTAGTTGAACTGTGTACAGGAATATGAAAAAAATCTCTTTTTACAAATTCTTTAGTACTGTCTTGGCTTTTACCTGCCTCCACAAAAAAATCTACAGCATAGTTTGGATAACCAAATAAATAACCGTAGCTGCGCCAACGGTCGTATTTGTTTTGGTGTTCTGTAATAGCTAGCACGGTTGCAGGGTTTGCTGACGATGCAATACCCCATGCATTGTAAAATTTAGATTGACTTGTTAATAAATTTTGCAGCCGGCTTTTTCTAAAAACATATATTTCTACATTTCTATAAATACTATCAAGCCTTTCAAAAGGATTGAGTACAAAAAGAAAATCACCAACACTCATTTTATTTACAATACTTTGAATCTCATTCAATGTATTTATTGCACTATCTTTTTGAGTTTCATTAATACTAAGCAAAGGAAGTCTAAACATTTTTACGCTGCTCATTGGTTTTAATGTATCCAGTAAAGTGTACATAGCTTCGTTATCCAATGCGGTTAGCATTAAACTATCAGCTAGTTTTTTTTCGCTACTGCTCATTTGTCGATATACTTTTTTTATACCTTGCTTTGTAGTACTACAAGCCGTAAAAAAGAATACTAATATTATAATTGTTGCTATGCTTTTTTGAATACTCATTATTAAAACTGTTTTAAATAACTTATTTTCCCTATCGTTTGGTCTTCTCTAAAGCCAGTACTTTTATTTTCGTTCCACACTAAATAAATGTAGGAAAGCGGCTTGTACTCCCAGCTAAATCTTGCATTCCAACGGCTGCGTTCGGTAGCCGTATTATATTGGTAAAATACATTCATTTGCAAACGTGGGTTGTAGGCAAGCCGTATATTTGGCGTAATTAATTGCGTAGTAATATTTTCTTTTGCAATTCCTAAGCCTCTAAAATCGTTGGCTTCGTAATCTATTTTAAAAGCTATTTGCGGCGATGGTGCATACCTTATACCAAGCTCTGCAGATTTTATTTTTCCATTGTAATAACCACCTGCGGTAAGCGTTGTAGTAAAAGAAAATTTGCTGCTTTGGTCGCTTTCATAATTTATTAAAATATTATTGTATTGATATTTGCCTGCTGCAATAGTAGTGCCCAATGGGCTAAAATTGAAAGGTAAATTTTGCCAATTCATTTCGTACTTTACTAAAAACTTTGTACCATTATTAAAAGTAAAATATATTGGATAAGCACCTATATATGCTTCTTGTACTTTGAAGTCGGTAGGGTTTTGGTATATATCAAAACCTATACCAGGCTCCCAACTTCTTACAAATTTTGGAAACCATTTTTGTTTTCTTTTTATAAGATAAGCATCTACATAATTTTTTACAAAATTATTTCTCGATACAAATCCCATTTGTGCATTATAGTTTTTAGAAATATAGCCAGCATTCCAAAGCAATACAAACTTATTATCGTTATAATTTAAACTTGCAAACGCAGCCGCTCCCTCATCTGTATAATTGCCATTTGTTTTTGTACCACTTACAGTATATTTTAAACTCAGCTTATCCGTAAATCTATTAAACCCAGTAAGGGTGGCACTTGTATTTATATTATCTTTTAAACTGTCGGTAGCTTCATCAATTCTATTTGTAATTAAAATACCAATACTATTTTGTATGCCATAGTTTTTTAAATAGCGTAGCACACTCATATTGGCAGCTTGGGTATTTTCTGTATTGCGTTGGTGTACATACATTGCACCCAAACTATATTTATTATTTTTATCAGTAAATCGTAAACCAGCATCTAATGGAATTGGGTTTCCATCATTATCTAGCCCAATGGTTCTACTAAAAAAAGGCTTAAATACATATTGATTCCCAGCATCAAAAAGCCCTGCATTTTCTAAAAAAAACTGTCGCCTTTCAGGAAAAAATACAGAGAATCTTGTTAAGTTATTTACTTGCCTATCAGCATCTGCCTGTGCAAAATCGGTATTAAAAGTAGCATCAACGGTGCTGTGTACGGTGGGACTCCATTTTATTTCGCCGCCTAATTTTGAGTTATAATTTTTGGTAGTATTGGAGCCTAAAGCCCTCTTAGAATTATATTCATTTACCCAATACGGATTTACTTGTATGTTGGTACTAGGCGGTGGAGGTTGCAAGCCTTTTAATAGTGCTACGTAGCCCATTCTATAGGTGTCAAAGCTACGAGGGTAGCCAGGGTATGCAGATATTTCATTCGTTTTTCTAGCTATTCTATTAAAATTAATTCACCACACTACGCTATCTTTTTTTGCATTTGGATACCGCAATGTTTTCCAAGGTATAGCCATTTCACAACTCCAACCACTATCAGTTATATTGCTTCTTGCACTCCAAAGGGCATCCCATTCTCTATCAAAAATATTATCGTCAAACACTTGTAAATCTCTTAATGCACCATAAGGGTTTGTTTGAAAAGCGGTGGCATTTCGTTTACCATTAAAGGGGTCTAAGGCTACGCCAAAAAGGTCGTTATCAAAGTAGCCAAAATCCCTTCTAAAGTCTTGCACTCGTACTCCTTTTTTACCAGCCGTATCTTTACAAAAAGCACCAATGTATAAATTTTTATTATCAAATAAAATTTTTACGGTCGTTGGGTAGTTTGTTGCTTGCCCTTGAAATGGTTCTACCTCTACAAAATTATTTATGGCATTAGCATTCAACCAGTCTGCCTCACTCAGTTTACCATCCATTTTTATATTTGCATTTGCTTTTGTAGCATACACCGATACAGGCTTAGCAGGGGGAGGAAAATTACCTTGTATAGTTGTGTCTTGTGCTAAGCAAACTGATGTTAACAAAATTGATATAGCAGTTACTAAATATTTCATATTACCGCTTATTACATTTTCTACAATGTTTTATATTTACGATATGTGTAATAATGGTGGAAGTAGAAAATAAGTATCCTGTATATTCAAACCCTTCCCATTTATCTTCTAATAATAAGCTTACCGCAAGCCCTACAAAACTTATCCATAGTGCTGTTTTTATTTTTATAGAAGTCGTTTTTTTAGCAGCAATAAAAATGCTTACAAAAGCTATGGCTACAAATAAATAAGCAAAAATTAGTGATTCTAAAAAAGTAGCTCCTAACCCAATTAATACTGGAGTTGCAATACAATGTACCGTACAAATAGTAGAGTTTACTATTCCAACAAAGTCGAATTTATTATACAATTTATTTAAAACTATCATTTTAAGGATTTACATTTTTACGAAAAAAAAACAATGAAGTAACTATTAATATTATTAATGTGATTAGGTATGGAATTATAGCAATATATAAAGTATAGTGATTCGTCTTTTTAAAATATTGCGGTACTTGTTTTGCCCAATCTTCACCAACTACAGCACTATCACCAAATATTTTAGGATAAAAATGATGTCGTAGTTTTTCGTGGAAAGCTGCTGTGCTATCCAAATAGCGTAAATGTGTAGCCATATCAGTATTAGCTATATTACTCAACTGTAGTTGGCTGTGCATTGGCAAAAAAAATAAACTGGCTGTGGTACTAGCTTTTTGGCGTTGTTGTAGTTTTTGTTGCATTGCTTTAGTATCTAAAGCAGCTTCTGCATCGCCTAAATGTTGCATTGCATAGTACCACAAGTAGTCAAACGTAGGCTTTGTCCATTTGTAATTTTTATACTGTGGGTAAATGCCATAAAATGCAGCCATAGTAGTATCCTTATTTTTATCCCACTTGGTATGATAGCCATCTCTTTGTTTAATTAGTGTACTATAAGCTTCTTTTACAGGATACTTAGCCGTTATGTAGTTATTAATCAATGCAGGTGTAAGTAAACAAAGAATTAGCCAAATGGATAATAACAACAAGGCATTATTACTCGTATTTTTTTGCAAAGCAATAATAAAAAAGCAAATAGCAAACCAAACAGTAATATATAAAAATGATGTGATGGTGTAAGCTAAAAATGCAGCATGGACAGGTATGCCAATAATAAATGTTGCTAAAACTAATAATAAAACTAAAACTGCTATAACTACTGCATAGCGAATACCAATTTTTTGCAGCAAATATTGTAAAGGTTTTTTTGCTTGTACACTTACCAATTTCCAAGTGCCATTTTCTTTTTCCTCACTTAATAAGTTAAAGCAAAAAGCAATAATGAGTAAGGGGAATAAAAAGATAATGACAAAACTAAAGTCAAAATTACCCGTCATTAAATGATAAGGGTTATACAAATCTGTATCATACCGTTGTGCTTCTAAGCCACGTATGGTAAGGCTTTGTATAGTGGTATTTACATCTTGCTGCCCTATAGCCAAAGCAGTTAGAGGTGTTGGTTTATTAATATATGCAAATTTCAAATAGTACATCAACAAGCCAAATTCATCTTTTATATAACTGGTATTTAGCAGTATATGTTCCTTTTGAGATTGTGTAACTGATGCTATAGCTTTTTGTTGCTTTTGCAAAAATTGGTTTCCAATAATAATGCTTACTATACCAATAATTACATAGAAGATTAATGCAGCTATTACCGATTTACTTCTTATAAAATTTTTAAATGCTAAACGATACATAGTATTAAATGGCTTTAGCTTTACGTGAAGAAAAATGGATAAACCAGCTAGTAAGTACAGCCCAAAATAGTAATGCTAATAAAGAACTATATTGTTGCTTTACTATAGTATTAAATGATTGGTGTTGGTAGGTAAAATCTGGAAATTCAGTCCAATGTGATTTTTCTAAAATTTGTGGCTTATCAGTTGGCAATGGCTTTTTATTGCTAATGTGTTTTATTTGAAGTTCGTTCATAGTTTGAGCAAGGCTGTAGCGGTATGCTTCGGCTTGTTGCATAAATTGTTGGTAGGCTTCAAAGTCGGTACTGCTAAAACCAATAGCCAAATTTTTTACTGCCATAGCAGGATTAAAAAAAGCCGCAGTATAGCTAATTTGATTTTGCTTTTTGTAAATGCTGTTGAGTTTTTGTAATTCCTGTTGATACACTTTGGCACTCAATCTTTCACCTTCTTTCATTTGAAAACCGCTATAATTAAAATTGAGTTGTTGCACACTATCTACTTTATTAGCTTTAAGTACACTATCTTTTAAGGCTTTGTAATGAGGGTCGTTAGGGTTATGGCTATCGCCTTGTTTTAGCAAGGCCTCTTCTACATCAGTTTCAAACTCTATTTTACTAGGTGCAGGATGTATATATGTACCAATAGCTTGTATTGTTTTAGGCAATACAATAGTTAACAATAACCATAATGCCAGTAGCTTTAATAAAGCTGCTTTATTTGTATTACTTGTAGCCGAAACACAAATAGCAATACTGCAAATAATGGTAGTGTATAAAAAATAACTTAATGCAATAGTTGTAAACCGAAGTGTAGTAGCCGCATTTGCTATAGTATTTTGTTGTGCAGTTAATACAATTATACTAACTATAAAAATAGGGAGTAAAAATAAAAAGCCAATGCCTAGTAACCCTAGTATATTACCAATAATGAGTTGTTTAAAACTAGCTCCTTGTGTAAGTAGTATTTTAAGTGTCCCATTTTCTTTTTGTTGTGCTATTGAGGCAAAACCCAAGAAAAATAAAATTAACGGCAGTATAATTTGTAGCAACATACTCAAAGTAACTTCGCCAAAGCGGAGTAAGCCTGTGCTAAAACTAGCTTCGCTAAAGTTCACCGTATTTTGTTTATGGGCTTCTAAATACACTGCATTACCTGTAAAATTATCCAATCCATTATCAAACATACTTAGTGGATGCTTTATTCTAAAAGCAAACGAACCAAAATGTGCCATACGGTGTGGATGCTTATCAGGATTAGCTTCCCAACTTTCTCTAGCTTTTTTTTGATAGGTTGATCGTATTTCGTTTTGTTTTATGTAGCTAATATAACTGGTATAAGCTGCATACACTACTAACCCAATAAATACCGCCAATAAAGCAAATACAATTTTGCTTTTAAATGTTGTTTGCCAAAAAAGCTTTGCTATAAGTAAACTATTTTTCATTTTTTTTAGTAAAATGGTAGGCAGTTAAACTGCCCACCTGATTAATCAAACCAAATTTGACTGCTTATGAAAAAAACCATCTTAAAACCTATTTTATAAAATATTATTTATTTTGAAACAACCTATACGATTTTTAATAACCCTTAAAACCTGTACGTAGCTGTGAGCATTACATTACGAGCTGCACCAGGGAATAGGCGTAAGTAATTTTGAGCTCCTACCCAATAAGTTTGGTTAAATATATTGTTTACATTTAAAGCCAATTGCATATTAGTTTTATTAGGTTTGTAATACAACGCTATATCCATTGTAGTGTAGCTTGGTACTAAAAATGCTCTGGTAAACCAAGGCACTTTATTACCACTATGTTGTACGCCAAGGCCAATGCCTATATCTTTAAATTTAGTGTTATCGCTAAAGTTGTAACGAGTCCAAAGATTGGCATTATTGTACGGTGTATTTTGCTTACGGGCATTTATTAATGCAGGATCGTTATCTACCAATATTCTGGCATCGTTGTAGCTATAACTGGCATAAACCTGCCAGTTGGCTGTAATAAAACCTGTTACATCAACCTCAAAGCCACGACTACGTTCTGCACCCCTAGTAACAAGACTATCGGGTACACTTGGTACATTGGCATTGAGTAATAAATTTTTTTGATTTATTTCGTAAATAGATGCTGTTACTTGTAACTTTCCTTTTAGCAAATCGGCTTTAGTTCCTATTTCTTTCAAGTCGCTAAGGAGTGGTGCAAATATGGCTGCACTTTTTGCTGTATTAAAAAAGCTACCTGTTTGTGGCATTAAAGTAACTGTGTTACTTTGCGGTTGAAAGCCCTCTAAATACGTGGCATAAACATTTACATTTTTACTTACAGCATAAGTAATACCAATACGTGGTAGCAGTTTGCTATTTTTAAACGCTAACTCGTTAGGGCTTTCGTAATTAGTAATATCTTTAAACCATTCTTGACGTAAACCAATTAATACAGTTAATTTATTTAAAGTTAGTTGCTCTTGTATATAGATACTATTTGTAGTGGTAAGTGCCGCTGGTAAAGCATTACGTACATTCATATTATAATCGTTAATGTTTCGTACAGTGTAAGATGGAGAGGTAAGGTTAAATGGTGTTACATTTTGCTTAGGTACTACTATACCATTTAATGTTTGTAATTGATACTGTGCTACATTGGCAAGTACAAATGTATTAGTTACATTACCGTTGTTTAACAAAAATCCTCTTGCCGCATTTTGCCCTCCGCCTTTTGTTTTTTCCCAACTGTGTAAATCATACCCAACT
>JANNWD010000603.1:0-3775 GCA_031408315.1 Bacteroidota bacterium | reverse complement strand
TTGAGGTTTACTGTAAGAGGACATACTATATATGGATTGCCATTGATAAATAATGTATTTACTTCTGATCCTGTAATGGCACGGTTGAAGATCATTACATCATCTAAAACACCATTCAGAAGTTCCTGGAATGTTCCATTAGAATATTTCTTAGCGCCTATTACTACCGGGTTTCCATCAAAAGGAACCGTTCCTGTATACGACTCAGTAGCAACCTGCACACCATCTACATACATTCTCTTGGTATCGTTTACATCATCAAGCGTAAATACAACATGCTTCCATTGACCTACCGTTTTAGGAGTAAGCATAGCTACATAATCGAAGCAGACAGCAGCGTTTGCATTCCATACCCCATAATCGTTACCAAAAATTCGAAAGGTCCAGGAATCATTATTACAGCCGCCGTAAAGTTTGTTCATTACAGTAGTAAACGGATTTCCTGACACCCACACCCATACAGAAAGTGTAAAACTTGATGACCTTAATTGCGGGTCATCGTTGATAGTGATATAACTGTTTCCCGTACCCGGAAAATTCATGGCACCACTGGCATTGCCAAACCTGTCGGTGGTAAGTACAGCACCGTTTACTATGCCATGGTTAGTGCCTGCGGCATCGTTGGCATTACCTGTAAAAGGGTAATAAGCTACCGGGGTTTGTGCCATTATTTGTACACCACAAAATAGGGTTACAATAAATAAGGTAAAAAGTTTCATTATGCGTTGGTTTAATTTTTTATGTTGTAAAATTGGTAGTAAAAAATTGGGTGTACAATAGCTATATGTAGCTATATGGTTACAGTAATTTTTTGGTATCTTCAATATTCAAAACTATACTGCCACTTAAACCTAACCAATAGGGATTTATACCTATACAACGCTGTAAAAAATGATAATCAATACGTACACCTTACTAAGCCCAGTAAAAGAAGATGAGCTACGCCTTAGCTTTGGGCACAGTACTTTAGTGCAACTAACAAATGCCCCCGAAACATTATTTGAACCAACAATTCAACTATTTAAAAAATTAGCTATTGGTAATTACTTGTGGTTTGTAGCCGATACTACTAAATGGGTAGTGGCAGCTTGTGGTGGTGCGGTACAGCAAATGTTAGGTATAAAAGAAGTAGATATGCTGCATCAACCCCCACAAGTAATGTTTGCTAAAACACACCCCGATGATTTGGTGCAAATGTTTGCCTTTAGCAATTATTGGATAAATTATTTTATACAATTGCCCCCCGAAAGAAAAGCCCATAACCGAGCCACTATATATTTACGAATGTTAAATGCAAATAATATATACAATTGGATGATGGTACAATACGCCGACCAATTGCAAGATGCTAATGGCAATATACATTATGGGCTTACTTTAATAACCAACATTCAACATATAAAAACGGATGGAGTAGCAAGTATGAGTATATTAGATACCTATAACGAAACTTGCCAACAATTTATATGTGTAGATGGTAAAAGTTTGCCAAATAGTACTAATAAAAACGTACCTATAACAAATAGAGAAATAGAAGTATTACGCCTACTTGCAAAAGGAAATAGTAGTAAGCAAATTGCCGATATATTAACTGTAGCACAAAAAACAATAGATAACCATAGGCAAAATATGCTGCATAAAACAGCTTGTTCATCTACCGGTGAGTTGGTAGCTTTTGGAATAAAAAATGGGTATGTGTAAATAAATTTGGGTTACACCTATTTGCACTTGCAACCAATAGCACAAGGGTATTTAAAATAGTAGGTTAATATAGCCTATCTACAAAAAACTGTTATGCAACCAATAAAGCATTTATAGTTATACCGATTGGACAAACAATGTAGTCCAACGGACTACGCTGAAATATTAGATGGTATTATACCGATAGAAAATAGGTTTGAACTATTTAGAAGTACAATCGGTATAACATACCAAACCATATATTTTACTACTAGTAAGATACGCCAAAACCTATAAAAAAGTAGTACATTTGGCGAAAGTAAAAAAATTAAGATACGCCAAAAGTGGTATAAAAATAGTACATTTGGCGTAAGTAAAAATTAATTTAAATTGATAATGAATACTTTAATTGATTTTAATATAGTAGGTAGGTATGCCGAAATTGAAAGTTTTAATAACTTATTACAAAGCCCAAAAGCCGAATTATTAGCCATGTACGGTAGGCGTAGGGTAGGTAAAACATTTTTAATTCGTTCTTTTTTTAAGCCTCATATTTGTTTTGAATTATCGGGCACTATTGATACCCCTGCCGATAAACAACTATATAATTTTGCACAGCAGTTAGGCAAATTTATGGGTAAAAAAGAAGCACCCACCACACCGCTACATTGGCAACAAGCTTTTGTACAACTAAGTAGCTACCTACAAAAACTACGTACTAAAAAAAAGAAAGTAATTTTTTTTGACGAACTACCTTGGTTAGATACTATGCACTCTGGCTTTTTAGCCGCTTTTGATTATTGGTGGAATAATTGGTGTACCCTACGTACCGATGTAATTGTGGTTATTTGTGGCTCGGCAGCAAGCTGGATGATTAATAAAGTAATTAATAACAAAGGTGGACTGCACAACAGGGTAACCAAAGAAATAAAACTACTACCCTTTACCCTTGCCGAAACACAGGCTTTTTTTAACCATAAAAAAATAAAATTAGACCAATATCAAATTGCACAAATTTATATGGCTATGGGTGGTGTGCCTTTGTATTTAGATGCTGTGGAACCTGGCAAAAGTGCCATGCAAAATATAGATAGTATTTGCTTTGCTAAAAAAGGATTATTGCATACCGAATTTAATAAACTATATGCTGCTTTGTACAATAATGCTACAGTACATATTGCTATTATTAGAGCATTGGCTAGTAAGCAAATGGGGCTGCTACGTAGCCAAATTGTAAAACAAGCCAAACTTAAAAGTGGCGGCTACCTTACCGAAGTATTAACTGAGTTAGAGGAGAGTGGTTTTATAAGCAGCTACATACCGTTAGATAAAAAAACAAAAGATAAAGTGTATAGGCTTACCGATGAGTACTCGTTGTTTTATTTAAAGTTTATAGAAAATGCAAAATCGTTTAGGGCAGGTACTTGGGCAAGTATATGTACTAGCCAAAGTTATGTAAGCTGGTGTGGTTATGCCTTTGAAAACGTATGCTTAAAACATGTGCAACAAATAAAAAACAGCTTAGGTATTGGTGCATTATACACCGAACAAAGTGCTTGGTATAGCCAAAAAGAAAAAGCACAAATAGATTTGGTACTGCAACGGGCCGACCGCTGTATTAATATTTGCGAAATGAAATTTGCTGGTACACCTTACGAATTAACGGCAAAGTATGCAAAACAACTACAGCATAAAGTAATGGCTTACAAAGCTGCTACACTTACCCGAAGTACTATTTTTACTACGCTGGTTACCACATTTGGGGTAAAGCAAAATGAACATAGTGTAAACCATATTGATAATACGGTATTACTAAAAGAGTTATTTATTTAAGTTTCACTTACGCCAAAAGTGGGTAAAAAAGTATAGATTTGGCGGATCTTAAAATTTTGCATTATACCAAAAGTGAGCAAAAAAATGAGTGTTGGCTCAAGATGGTGTTATATTATTTTGTTTTGATGAGCCAGTGCCAATGCTTCGCCAAGGGAGTGTACTTGTAATTTTTCGTACACTTTTTTTACATGATTATTTACTGTAAAATAACTAATGCCCATTTGGTCGGCAATCATTTTATAGCTTAACCCTTGGGCTAAAT
>JANNWD010000602.1:0-4510 GCA_031408315.1 Bacteroidota bacterium | reverse complement strand
GAGCCACAAGTAAATGCTGCAAATGCAACAGCTACAATTAAATTATATTATTTACAAAGTGAGTTTGATAATTTTAATACCAAGGCTTCGGATAGTGGCCATAAGGCTTTGCCTACAGGTCCATCGGATGCTACTGGTATTGGCAATTTAGTATTACGTCAATTTCATGGTACTGGTACAAACCCTACTAATTACACTGGGGCTAGCGTTGATTTTAAAACAGCAACTAGTGGCTTTACAGTAGTATGGAATGCTACAAGAAACTGGTGGGAAATAACAGTACCTGTTGATGGTTTTTCTGGTTTTTATTTAACCAGTGCCAAAGTGGGTACTTTAAATATTGGCTTAAATTATTTTAAAGGCGTACAAATAGATAAAAAAAATGTGCTAAGTTGGAAAGTTAGTTGCTCATCAACCCAAGCTAAATTTGAGTTGCAACGTAGTAGCGATGGAATAAATTATACAACAATAAATGCCTTTACCGCAAGTAAAGAAAGATGCGATAACCCATTTTCTTACACCGATGAAAATAGGATAGATACTAAAAATTATTATCGCCTCAAATTTATTGATATAGATGGAAAACCAACTGTTAGCAATATTGTATTGCTTACACAAAAAGCAAATGGTTATTCTTTAGTTAGTATTAACCCCAATTTTATTACTACACAAAACCCTATTTTAAAGATTGATGCTAGCGAAAAAGAGATGGTAACCATTGTTGTTAGCGATTTTACAGGCAGAATTTTTAGCAAACAAGCTAATCAATTACAAATAGGGTTAAACCAAATAACTTTATCTACTAATTCTTTAGCAGCTGGTGCATATAATGTAACCACTTACACCAATAGCAATAAACCACAAACACTTAAGTTGATAAAACAATAAGTAAAACAACCTTTTTTATAACGCAACTATTAAACCAGTTGCGTTTTTTTATTGGCCTAATGGTTTGCTATAAGAATTGTATTTTTACCGCTCAATTTATAAATATGAGTTTTGCAACAGAAAACAAACCTATTATTGGCTTTACTTGTGGAGATGTAAATGGTATTGGTATTGAATTGTTAATAAAAACACTTGGAGATGTTAGAGTTTTAGATTTTTGTACTCCTATTATTTTTGCTAATAATAAAGCAATTAATTTTTACAGAAAAAGTGTTCCGGAAACAACTATTAACTATACCGCTTTAAGAGAATTAAATAGACCAAATCCTAAGCAAACAAATTTATTTAATTGTTGGGAAGAAGAAGTTGCAATTACCCCTGGCTCTTTAAATGATATTGGCGGAAAGTATGCTGTGCTTAGTTTACAAGCTGCTACTAAAGCACTAAAAGATGGTTTAATAGATGGTTTAGTAACAGCACCTATTCATAAAAAAAATGTGCAATCACCTAGTTTTAATTATACTGGGCATACGCCATTTTTAAAAGATTTTTTTGGTGTGCCAGATGTGGTAATGTTTATGGTAGCCGAAAATATGAGGGTGGCATTACTTACAGAGCATGTACCCGTAAAAGATATTCATCAACACATAACTACCCAAAAAATTATTAGTAAACTACAATTGGTAAATGCTTCTTTACAAAAAGATTTTAACATTACTAAACCAAAAATAGCTGTGTTGGGTTTAAACCCACATGCTGGCGATGAGGGTTTGATAGGAAAAGAAGAAGAAGATATTATAAAGCCTGCCATTAAAGAAGCTAAACAAAAAGATATTTTTTGCTTTGGTCCTTACCCTGCCGATGCTTTTTTTGCAAGAGGTCAACATGAAAAATTTGATGCAGTTTTAGCCTTATACCACGATCAAGGATTGATTCCCTTTAAATCTCTTGCTATTGGCGAAGGGGTAAATTTTACTGCAGGTATTAAGGGTGTACGTACAAGCCCCGACCATGGTGTAGCATTCGATATTGCTGGCAAAGGCAAGGCGGATGAAAGCAGTTTTAGACAAGCCATTTTTACATGTATAGATATTATTAAAGCCAGAAAAGAAAATGCAGAACAATACAAAAACCCTCTTAAAAAAGTTAGTGCAGGGATGCTATCGAGAGTTGTAGATCAAAAAATTTCGGAAATCCCTGAGTAAATTTCTTGTTATCTATTTTACATAAATTTTAAAGGCTTAAAACTATAAAATAGCATCACAGATTTACACTTATATACGGCGTTTTTTATGGTAAATAATATAGGTTTATTGTACTACTTTCAAAAAATAGATACAACAAAAACCATTAATAGTATAAACACTATTATAACTTCAATTATTCCTTTCATAATATTTAGTTTTTACGTATTTCCACGTAAGTATAAAACGAAATAAACATATATTTATTGTAATAATACCAATTAGACATTAAAAGTATATCATAAAAGATTGCTTATTGAGACTACTAATTAATAAGATGTTTCGTTCCTCAACTTGACCAAAGCAATGTTAGTTACAAATAGCAATCCACATAAAACAAATAGCTATTTCGAAAAAAAAACTGCAACAGTCATCCTAAGCGACAGCGAAAGAACTATACAAAGAGATGCTTTATTGCTCATTATGGCGAAAACAAGCGTTGTGCTTTTTATTGTAGTACACAAATAATTAAAGCAAAAAAAGTTAAAGCTTCCTCACCTCTACCCTCCACTCATTGCCGCTAAACACTTTATGTACTAACGAAAAGTTACTCATGTTTAATGCAAAAGAAACTTGCAACAAACTATTTAAATATACTAACGGTTTGCCTTTAACTACTCCACCAAATGTAGCCATATAAGGCATTTTACCTTCGTATTTTTTTATATTTTTATAATAGATAACTACGTTAAAAACATCGCCAATTTTTGGGTAAAGTTGTTTAAATAAATCGGCATTAATATTTGTCCATACGTTACCATATTGTACATCCAAAATATCTATTGTACCTTTTATTACCTTTTTTTCAATTGTTGCTTTTTGGTAAGGCAAGCTAACCACCTCGTTAGGTAATTGCTTACCAACTTGCTCAAATGTAATTTTGCCAGCTGCTAATTTGGCGGCGGTAAATGCATACACATCTCTTCCATGAAAAGTATATGATTTTTCTGAGCCTTTTCTTCTGTTTACCACTTCATCAATTTCTCTTATTTGGTCTATTCCTTGCGATTGTGCTATTAAGGTAAGTGTACCATTATCGGGTGTTACAATAAAATGCCCAGCTTTTGTTTTTAATACAATCGATTTACGCTGTGTACCTACACCAGGGTCTACCACCGATACAAACACCGTACCTGCTGGCCAATACAAAATAGTTTGCTGTAACCTATACGCTGCTTCCCAAATATTGTAAGCTGGTATTTCATGTGTAAGGTCAAATAGTTTTAAACTGCTATCTACACCCATTGCTACACCTTTCATTGCACTTACTGCACCATCTTTTACACCAAAATCGGTTTGAAAAACTACTGTTTTGTTTTGGGCATGTGTAATTTGTGTAACAACAAATAATAAAATAATACAAAAATATTTTTTCATCTTTTACAATTTAAAAAGGGTTGACAACTTTTTGAAAGTTGTCAACCCTAGTTTATAAATTAATATGGTTAGCAACTAAAAATTTATTGCCAACTTAGTAAATAATCGTCGCCCATTAAAGCCCATTTGTACGCTATCCCATGGTCCGCCGCTTTCGTTATTTGCATTAGCATTTTTTGCTAATGGATTAATACTTAATAATGGATGAACATTAAAAATATTATCTGCACCTGCTAACAGCGTTACGCTTTTACAAATTTTATACGATGCAAAAACATCTGTAACTAATTTTCCTTTGTAGGTGTAAAGAGATGACACAAAAACGTTAGGATCAGCATCTGTTGGTACATCGCCAAAGCCTTCTGTATTTACATTACCAAAGTAAGTAAGGTTAGTACCCACAGTTAATTTTTTTACACCATAACTTAAGCTAAGGTTAAACTTTGTTTTTGGAGCAGATGATTTTAAGAAAGTAACTTCTCTGCTACTAAAAAATGCTTCTCTGTTATCATCGTTAGTATTTAATGCAGCAGGTACATTTATTTTATCTAATTTAAGCTCTTGAAAATTACCAGCTAACAATGCTTTAAAGCTTTTATTATCCCATTTTTTTGAATAGTCTATAACAACGTCTACACCATAATTTGTTGTATTTACAGCGTTAGCAAAAAACTGTGCACTTCCTACACCTATTTCATTTAGTTTACTTGTAAATGCTGATGGTAATGAGGCATCATCTGCATAAAACAAACCAGATAACACCACTCTATCTTTTACTTTTGTTATAAACCCATCAATAGTAATTGTAAAGCCTTGTGCAACTTTGCTTGCAAAACCAAGGCTAGCACTTTGCGATGTTTCTTGTTTTAAAGCCGGTATACCAGCCAATTTTGCCACTGCATCGTAGTTAGCCACTAAACGACTTTGAATTAAATTACCTCCACTAAATGAAGTAAGCGTATTACTAAAATTTATTTGTTGTAAAGATGGTGCTCTAAAAC
>JANNWD010000601.1:0-15542 GCA_031408315.1 Bacteroidota bacterium | reverse complement strand
GTTAAATCTTTAGCATCAAGTGTTATAGATGTAGCTTTTGATCTAGCTTCAATTACATCTGTTAATGTTTTTTGCTCAAAGTTTGCTACACCTTTTACAGTTTGTACTAACTGACCTACTAAATCGCTACGTTGTTGATAGGCAGATTGCACTTTGTTCCAAGAGTTTTTAACTCCTTCATCTACTCCTACTAAACCTCTTTGTGTAGATATGCCCCAAATAACTAGGACCGCAAGTATTGCTAAAATAATTAAACCAGAACGTTTCATGTTTTTGTGTTTTTAGTGTTAAGATGTTAAAAATAATATTTTCTTTTACAATTTTGCTATTAATTATTTTTAATGGCAAAAGTAACCTTTTGTAAATGTTAATGTTTTGCTTTTGAGTTTTTAATTTACTACTCCAGCACTGCTGCAATACCTGGCAACACTTTTCCTTCAAAATACTCCAACATTGCTCCACCGCCTGTGCTTACATAACTTACTTTATCGGCAAGGTTAAATTGATTAACGGCTGCAACGCTATCGCCGCCACCTACTAAACTAAATGCTCCATTTTTTGTACTTTCTGCAACTGCTAATGCAATAGCTTTTGTACCATTTTGAAATTTTTCCATTTCAAAAACACCCATTGGGCCATTCCACAAAATGGTTTTTGATTTGTTGATTACCTCACTAAAAATACCCACAGCTTTTCCGCCAATATCTAATCCCATCCAACCATCGGGTATGGCATCGCTTGGGCAAGTATTGGTATTGGCATCGGCGGCAAACTTATCGGCTATTATACTATCCTCTGGCAAATGAATACTTACATTTTTTTGTTTTGCGGTTTCTAAAATTTCTTTTGCGGTTTCTAGTCTATCGTTTTCACATAAAGAGTTTCCTATTTTTCCACCTCTAGCTTTCATAAAAGTATACGCCATACCGACGCCAATAATTATATCAGTTGCTCTTTCTAAAAGTTATTCTATAATTAATATTTTATCAGAAACATTTGCTCCGCATATAATTGCGTTAAATGGTTTTTGGGCTTTATGCAAAACTTTTTCTGCACTTAGTACTTCGCTTTCCATTAATAAACCAAACATCTTTTTATCTGCATCAAAAAACTTTGCTATTACGGCTGTACTTGCATGTGCCCTGTGTGCTGTACCAAATGCATCATTTACATACACATCGCCCAAGGCTGCTAATTTTTTTGCAAAGGCTTCGTCGCCTGCTTCTTCTTCTTTATAAAAACGAAGATTTTCTAATAATAAAACTTCACCGTTACGGAGCATTTCTGCTGTCATACCAGCTTGGCTGCCTATACAGTCGTTGGCAAAGAAAACTTTGGTATTTTGTCCCGCCGTTTCCACAGATGACGCAGAACTAGGATTTAATAAATTATATAAATGATCGACTAAATGTTTTAAAGAATATTTATCAGTTGGTCCATCTTTTGGGCGACCCAAATGGCTCATTAAAATTACTTTACCACCATCTGCCAATATTTTTTTAATGGTTGGAATAGTGGCAGTCATTCTTGTATCGTCGGTGATAGTAAATTTTTCATCTAACGGTACATTAAAATCTACTCTTACTAAAACTTTTTGACCTTTAAAATTATGGGTTGAAAATTTGCTCATGGTTGTTTATAAATTTCACACAAAGAAACAAAGAAAACGAAGTTAACAAAGCCTTTGTACAGTAAAGTTTATTTAATTTTTAATGCTTTCTTTAAAATGGATACAATAGTGGTAGCCAAAACCGCTCCTAAGGTTGCTAAAAATATATCTTTTTGTGCATCCCAAATATCTCCTTGTGTACCTAAGTATGCAACACCTTGTGCAGGAAAAAAAACATCGGCAACTGCCCATTCAATTAACTCGTAAAAACCACTTACCGATAAAGTTATTTCAATTGGCAAAGCCCATCCTACCCAACTAGGGAATTTAAAAAAACGAATAAATAATTCTCTCATTGGGTAAGCTAATAAAAAGCCAAATGAGAAATGTACAATTCTATCGTAATGATTTCTTTGCCAATGAAAAGCATCTTTAAGCCAATAGCCAAAAGGGTTTTCGGCATACGTATATTTTGCACCATAAACATGCAAACACAAATAAATGGTAATTAGCAAATAACTTAAATCGCTAAACTGATACTTTTTGTAGTGAAAAAATAAAAAAATTAGGAAGCCAAATACTAATGCATTTTCCATAAACCAATTAGCTAAATCGGTTGTTCCAATTAATGTACTTATCCAAATAGAAAAGAAAATTACTATAAAAATTATAAGCCATTTATTTTGTGTAAATGGTGTTCTAAAATTGGAGATAGCGTTAGAAAAAGGCATAAGGAAATATAAATTAAAAATTAAGAATTTATTAGTTACAAGTTATTAAAGGTAATGACAACTGTATTAATATTAGAAATAAAAAAGCTGCCTAAAAATTTAGACAGCTTATATAATTTATTTTAAAATAATTAGCTAATCAATTTTGCAAAATGATGCACAGTACGTACTAACTGACTTACATAACTCATTTCATTATCGTACCAACTTACTGTTTTTACCAATTGCTTATCGCCAACAGTTTGTACTTTAGTTTGTGTTGCATCAAATAAGCTACCAAATGTAATTCCTATAATATCGCTGCTTACAATTTCATCTTCATTGTATCCAAAACTTTCGTTGCTAGCGGCTTTCATGGCTGCATTTACTTCTTCGGCAGTTACTTTCTTACTTAAAATAGAATACAATTCTGTAACCGAACCAGTAATAACAGGAACTCTTTGTGCACCACCATCTAACTTACCTTTTAACTCTGGCAATACTAAACCAATTGCTTTTGCTGCACCTGTACTATTTGGTACAATATTTTGTGCCGCTGCTCTTGCTCTGCGTAAATCATTTTTTGGGTGAGGAGCATCTAACGTATTTTGATCGTTAGTATAAGCATGTATAGTACTCATTATTCCACTTTCTATTCCAAAATTATCGTTCAATGTTTTTGCCATTGGTGCTAAGCAATTTGTTGTACAACTTGCACAACTAATGATTGTTTCGCTACCATCTAATATTGCATGGTTTACATTAAATACAACTGTTTTTAAATCGCCTGTTGCAGGTGCACTTATTACTACCCGTTTTGCACCAGCTGTAATGTGTGCTTGTGCTTTAGCTGCATCTGTAAAAAAGCCTGTGCTTTCAATTACGACATCAACATCGTGGCTACCCCACGGA
Organism: Bacteroidota bacterium; assembly: GCA_031408315.1. Lineage (GTDB taxonomy): Bacteria > Bacteroidota > Bacteroidia > Chitinophagales > Chitinophagaceae > Ferruginibacter. The sequence continues at coordinate 12,311 of JANNWD010000601.1, read as the reverse complement.
ATTTGTGCAGGATCTTTTTGTGCATAAATTTTTATTTCATGTCCGTTAACAAAAATTGAATTTTCGCCAGCGGTAACCTCTTGCCCAAAACGCCCTTGTGCACTATCATATTTTAATAAATGAGCCAAAACTTCAGGGCTGGTTAAATCGTTAATAGCAACAACATCTATGCCTTGCATATTGTAAATTTGACGAAAAACTAAGCGTCCGATACGTCCAAAGCCATTGATGGCAACTTTTACTGTACTCATGATGAATATAAATTAAGAATCTACCAACGGTAGAGAGGTTAAAAATTAAAATTTGCGGTGCAAAAGTACAGTTTGTATCACACTTTCTTTAGATTATTTTATGATAATTTTTCAAATTATTTGGATAAAAAAGTAATAGCCATTATCTTTGCCGTCCTTTAAAGGGAAATGCCGCGTTGGTCAATCGGCTAAGACGCCTCCCTTTCACGGAGGAATGACGGGTTCGATTCCCGTACGTGGTACTAAGCGGCAAAAGCCTTTCGATTTTTTCGAAAGGCTTTTTTAATTTAATTATGCCTTAGGCTAAAGCCTAAGGCTATTCATTTTTTCATCGTGTTAGACCCTTTTTTTCATCGGGTTAAAACCCGATGCTATTCATTTGTTACCAACGGCTGTTCCTTCAAACTCTATTCGTTTATCGAAAGTTGTATTTACTAATTCGTTTAACTCGTACACATTTTTATAGCCATAACCATATAAGTTTATGTATGTTGGAATATTTAATGCTAGTGTTAATTGACTTTGTTTGGTGAGGGTTGTTAGTTTTTTATCTTTAAATTTTATGCTGGGCATTACTGATTTAGTGGCAAAATAATCAGGCCTAGTTAACTGTAAAGGCTTATCATCAAAATTATTGTTACAATAAATTAAAATACGGGTGTTATTATTTGGTAGCAATGCATTTAAGCTAGCGGCAGTAAACTCTGTAAAATCTAAATGTATTGCTCCTTTAATGTGTTTGCCTTTGTACATTGCATTGCTTCGAGTATCTAAAATAACAGTACCTTTTTCGTTACTCATTTTTAAAAATTGTTCAACATTAACAAGCCGTGTAGCTCTATGTTTTTTAGCTTCGGCGGCTACTTTTTCATAAGCATCAAAATCAACTAAAGCTTTTTTAAAGTAAACAGTTGTGGCCATTGCCATTAAAGAAAAGAAACAAATAATTGCGGCTAAGGAAATTTTAATTTTTTTCATGATGTTTGTTTTACCTCACCCCTAGCCCCTCTCCAAAAGGAGAGGAGAATGCAGGAGCAAGAAGTTAAATAATTTAAAATCAATTTGGTTTTTATTTATCGAAAGCAGTTATTTTAATTTTTTTACCATTTACTTTCAAGGTTCTGCCATTATCTTTTAAATAATTATCTTGCTTTTCTTCGGTATCTAATAATTTGTTTAAATAATTATACACTTCTTCATCGGTAATGGTAACATTTTTACCATCTTGCAAAGCCTCGGAAACATACGAGTTTAAAAGATTGTGAGCATTGGCCTTAAATAATTTTGGCAAAGCATAAATATCGCAGCCAATAATTTTATCGCCAGTTACCGCTAATAAACCAACAATGGTAGAGTCTGCTCTTATTTCTTTTTCAAAACTGGTAATATATTCTTTTACATCATTATTATACTGTGTATTTTGTGTAACGGCTGTATAAGTTCCAGTTCTAGTATTAGTTCCGTTTGCCGTATTTATTTCTGCTACTTTACTCCAAACTTGACTTTGACTTTTTTCTTTCACAATACTTTTACGAACCTTATTATTTATTTGGCTGTGATAGGTTGTAAAAGCTGCAGAAGAATTATAGTTATATGTTGATGCATTAATTCTATTTACATTTCTATTGCTAACAGTTGGTCCACTCCACCTACCATGCTCTACACAATACACTGGTAATTGCATTTTTTGTTTGGGATATAAAAGCGTATCCTTCTCCACTACTCTATCTTGCTTGCCCCTTTTACAATATCTCCCATACCTACAATAATAGTATCGGTACTAAGATTAGTAAAAATTAAAGTGTTAACTGTACCGCCGCTAGAAATTTCTTCTACCTTAACTTTATTTGCAGCAAAGGCTTTTTCTAACGATAGATATGAGCCCATACCTTGATAGGCTTTTGCTAAAGATGGTTTTGCTTTTATATAATACAACTTTACTTTTTTGTGTTGAGAAAAATAACCTTGTTTTGCCACTTTTGATGTTTCATTAAAAGGGGAATACAAATTATCTTTTTGAAGTTGTGCTTTTGCCGATAAGGTAATTACCATCAACAATACAATTGTTATTTTTTTCATAATTAGTAATTTTATTAGGTGAAATTAGTAGTACAAAAAGCCTATTTTATTGCATAATTGGTGAAATGCCCTTTTGGCTTGGTGAAATAGAATTAGATTACCTACAAATGCTGTTACTTTGTTATTGAAATAAAAGAGAATTGAAAAAATATATTTTTATACTACACACTATATTGATTTTACAGGCTTTTTTGGGAGTCAGTAAATGTTATGCTCAAGCAAATTCAACCAATCCTAGTGTACAAAAAATTAAAACAGCATCAAAAAAAGTAAAAGAAGGTTATAGAAAGAAAGATGAAAAAATTGCTGCCGAAGGATTTTATGATTTAGGTGAAGAGTATTATAACAAAGGGGATTTAAAAAAAAGTGAAGGGTATTATGGCAAAGCAAAACAATTATATGTAGAAGAAAAAGATGATGAGGGTGTAAGTAGAAGCAGCAGGGGTTTAGCAAAAGTACAAGAAGACTTGAATAAAAAAGATGAAGCAGCAAAAAATTATAAAGCGGCAGAAGTAAGTAGTTTAAAAACAGGTGATACAAATGCGTTACGACTAAATTTCAATGATGGTAATAGATTGGTAAAAGGAGTTTCGCCTGCATCTCAAGCTAGAGGAATAACTGATAATATTAATCTTAGTTTGAAATATAAAGACACTATAGAGTTAATTTCAAATTATAGTAAACTTGCTAATTTAAATTTAGAGACAAAGCAAATCGGTGCTGCGTTATACAATTTTTCTAACGCCTATCAAGTTTCAAAATCTATTCCGTTACAAGCTAGAGGTTACAACCAAAAAATAACTGACATTTATGTTAAAAATAAAGATTTTGATAAAGCTATTAAAACAAAAAAAGAATTATTAAACGAGCCTTTTGTAAAAAGCTCTTCCGAAACAAAAGCTAATGAAACCAATCAGCTAGCCGATATTTATCTACAAAAAAAAGAAACAGTAACTGCTGTTGATTTATTAAAGGAGTCATATAATATTTCAATCAAAAACGGACATACACTTGAAGCAAAAAGAAGTATTGAAAAGCTTGATAGTATTTATAGAAATGAAGGGAAGAAAGATTTAAGCCTTGCTTTATACAAACAATTTTTAATGTTGTTGCCAGAGTTAATAGTTAAAGATAGCTCGTTAATAGACAATAAAATCATTTTAGAAACCGAAGAAAAATTAAAAGCATTACAAGAAGAAAAAGCATTAAAAGATGATTTACTAAAAAGAAAAAATAGGTTTAATTATTGGTTGATAGGTTCATTAATTATTCTAACTTCTTTTATTAGTGTTATTCTTTTTTTGCTAAAAAAATCGAGGATAAAAAATAAGCAAATTGCTTTGCAATCGTTACGTAGAGAGATGAATCCGCATTTTATTTTTAACAGCCTTAATAGTATTAATCAATTTATTGCTAATAATAATGAGTTAGAAGCCAATCAATATCTTACAAAATTTAGTACATTAATGCGTAGGGTAATGGAAAATAGTAAAGATGATTTTGTATTGTTTAGTAAAGAAACAGAGTTGCTACAAAACTATTTAGATTTAGAAAAAAGCAGGTTTACTGATAAGTTTGATTTTAAAATTGATATTGATGACAGTCTTTATGCCAACGAACACTTGTACGTACCTGGTATGCTTATACAACCTCATTTAGAAAATGCTATTTGGCATGGCTTACGCTATAAAGAAGAAAAAGGGTTTTTAAAATTGAGTTTTAAACAAATAAAAAATACTGTTGAAATTATTATTGATGATAATGGTGTAGGCATTGCCGAAAGTAAAAAAACAAAAACCGTTAATCAACAAAAGCAAAGCGGCAGAGGCATTAGTAATACATTGGAAAGAATAAAAATTTTAAATGAATTATATCACCATAGTATTACTTGTGTAGTATTAGACAAGCCACAAGACAACCATGGTGTAAAGGTTACTCTAACTGTTCCTTTAATAAATAAAATGATGAATGAAAATTAAAGCTGTAATTGTAGATGATGAATTAATTGCTAGAGATGTGCTAGAAAATTATTTAAAAAAATATTGCCCTATTGTAGAAGTAGTGGGTCAAGCACAGCATATTAAAGAAGCTGTACCCATGATAAAGGAATTGCAGCCTCAGCTAGTTTTTTTAGATGTTGAAATGCCCTATGGCAATGCATTTGATGTGTTAGAGGCTTGCCAGCCTCAAGCCTTTGAAACTATTTTTATTACGGCTTATTCCGAATATTCTTTAAGGGCGTTAAACCTTAGTGCTGCTTATTATATTTTAAAACCAATAGACATTACCGAATTAATTGCTGCGGTAAATAAAGTGCAATTATCTATTTTAAAAAAGGAAGATTTTAACCGTACTAAAATTTTATTGGAAAACTTAAAAAGTAATCCAGAAAAACAACAAATTATTTTGCCAACGCTACAAGGTTTTGATGTAATTAAAACAGAAAACATCATTAAATTACAAGCCAATGGAAATTTTACAGATGTATTTTTAAAAGACGGCACAAGCAAAATGATTTGTAAATTTTTAAAACACTTTGATGATTTATTAACTACACCTTTTGTACGAATACATCGTTCATTTATTGTAAATATCAACTTTGTTAAATCGTACAGCAAAAGTGCTGGGGGCTTTGTTACGCTTTTAGATGGTAGCGAAATGGAAGTATCGGCTACTTATAAAGAACAATTGATGAAAGCGGTTGGTGGATAAAGGAAGTTGTTTATTATTATATTTTCAATTAATTTTGAAAATATAATAAATTTAAAATGAAAGAAACATATCAACAAAAAGCCTACTTACGATTAGGCATTAAACAAACAGATTGGATGCCTATATTAGGCTTTACACAAAATTTAACCTTTTTACACAAACTATATTATTATTACCAACAAGTATATTTGCTACAGCCCAATTTATTTTTATGGATGGGTTTGGCTAGGCTTACAGGTGGGCAAGTATTATGGGGAATGAGTAACTTAATAAAAATAAGTAAAGATCCTAGCGTTTTAACACAACGCATTGTTTTAGCAGCTAAAGATATTTTTGAAAACCTAGCCTGGCAGCATGAGTATTTTTTGGATAAGCCTGCCGAATTTTTAGCCTACATAAAAGAGTTAGATAAAATAAATACCCATAAAAATGCCTACTACAAGGCTTGGCAGTTAATCTTTACAAATAAAAAAGAAAATATTGCCAAAGGAAATGAAATGCTCCTAGAGAACGAACAGCTGAATACCATTCAACATCATTACGATGAGATTAAAAAAGATAGCTACGCAAAAAAGTATTTTTGGTTTACCCGGTTTGTAATGCGTTGCATACACCCTTATCACAATAGATTTATTTTAGATTTTCCGTTTGAAGATGTTACAAATTTTAAAGCCCGTTGGAAATGGATAACACATAAAAAAGGCATGTGGATTAGTTGGGTGGCTACACCTAGTCATGAAAAAATACGTTTAATTAGTTTGTGTAACGAAGCTATTATAAAGCATAAATGGTGACTAGTAATTTTTTATCATTTCTACTTTCCTTTTTTGTAAATTACATTTTAAAAAGATAACTAATGAGCATAAACTGGCAAGGCGTTTTTCCTGCACTTACAACAAAATTTACAGCTACCGACGAATTAGATTTACCTCTTTTTAAAAAAAATCTACATGCTCAACTAGCTGCAGGTGTTAATGGCATTGTATTAGGCGGCACATTGGGCGAAGCAAGTGTGTTAACTGTTGATGAAAAAGAAACGTTAGTAAAATTTGCTGTAGAAAAATGCAACAATAAAGTTCCTACACTTTTAAATATTGCGGAGGGCAGCACCAAGGAAGCACTTAAACAAGCCGAATTTGCAAAAGCTTGGGGTGCAAAAGGCTTAATGATATTACCGCCTATGCGTTACAAAAGCGATCATAAAGAAACGGTAACCTATTTTAAAACAATTGCCAATAGCACCGATTTACCCATAATGATTTACAACAATCCTGTTGATTATAAAATTGAGGTTACATTGGATATGTTTGCAGAATTAATCGAATGCAGCAATATACAAGCTGTAAAGGAAAGCACAAGAGATGTTACTAATGTTACACGACTAAAAAATAAATTTGGCGATAGAATTAAAATTTTATGCGGTGTAGATACTTTGGCTATGGAAGAACTTTGCCTTGGGGCAGATGGTTGGGTGGCAGGTTTGGTATGTGCTTTCCCTGCCGAAACAGTTGCCATTTACAATTTAGTAAAACAAGGAAATATTGCAGATGCTACAAAAATTTACAGATGGTTTATGCCTTTGTTAGAATTAGATATTCATGCAAAATTAGTGCAGTATATAAAACTAGCCGAAACACAAGTTGGCTTAGGCAGTGAGTTTGTAAGAGCCCCACGTTTAATTTTGGAAGGAAAAGAAAGAGAAAATGTGTTGGAAATAATTAATGATGGAATTGCAACAAGACCAAAATTTTGAATTTCGAATTTTTAAATTTTGAATTTATGTTTACAGATAACACAACAAAAGAAATTGATGAAGCCATGCAACAGGCATGGAATGCTTTTGAAATTTATAGAAAATATTCTTTAGCCCAACGAGCAAATTTTATGAGAGCAATTGCTACAGAATTAGAAACCTGTAGCGATGAATTATATAGTATTGCAAATGCCGAAACAAATTTACCAGAGGCTAGATTAAGAAATGAAAAAGCTAGAACCATTTTTCAATTAAATAGCTATGCAGATGCTTGTGAAAGAGGAAATTGGTTGGATGTAAAAATTGATACCGCTAATACTGAACGTACTCCGCCAAAACCAGATTTACGTAAAACACTTACTCCACTTGGTCCGGTTGTTGTGTTCGGTGCAAGTAACTTTCCTTTTGCCTACTCAACGGCTGGAGGCGATACTGCTAGTGCATTTGCTGCAGGTTGCCCTGTACTTATAAAGGCACATCCTGCACATGAAAAAACGAGTACGTTTGTAGCAAATTTAATTTTTGTAGCAGCAGAAAAGTGCAATATGCCAAAAGGGATTTTTACACATATTTATGGAAAAGATTTTAATATAGGCAAACAATTAGTAATGCACACATTTACAAAAGCAGTTGGTTTTACCGGTTCTTACATTGGTGGTAAGCAATTATATGATTGGGCAAATTTGCGTAATGATCCTATCCCTGTTTTTGCAGAAATGGGTAGTACCAATCCTGTTTTTTTATTACAACAAAAATTAAATGAAGATGCTGAATTAGTTGCAAAAATGTTTGCGGCTTCTATAACATTAGGTGTTGGACAATTTTGTACTAAGCCTGGGATATTTGTAGCAGTTGAAAGCGAAGGGTTAACAAATTTTACAAACACCTTATCTGGCGAAATAAAAAATAGTATTTCGGGCAAAATGCTACATGAAGGTATTGCAAAAGCTTTTGCAAAAAATGCAACAACTGCTTTACAACAAAAAGATGTAAAAACTCTATCAGTGGTTACAACCATAGACAACTGTTCGGAAGACCTTTTAACTTCCTCCGCCATTTTATCTTTAACAACTGCCGCCTCATTTTTACAAAACTCAATTTTACATCAAGAAGTATTTGGGCCGTATGCCATTATCGTTAGCTGTTCTAATGAAGAGGAACTATTAAAAGTTGCTAAGCATATTGATGGGCAATTAACATCAACCATTATGGCCACTACAAACGATTTACAAAACAATGAAACGTTGATTGATGCAATCAAAAATTATTGTGGTCGTATTATTTTAAATGCAGTGCCAACAGGTGTAGAAGTTGTGGAGGCAATGCAACATGGTGGACCATTTCCTGCAAGTACAGATAGCCGATTTGGTAGCGTAGGTGCTGATGCTATTAAGCGATTTGCAAGACCAATTGCTTATCAAAACTGGCACAACAATTTATTGCCAGATGAATTAAAAAATGAAAACCCTTTAAATATTTGGAGAACGGTGAATAACGAATTAACAAAAGAACCTATAATTTAATTGAGCATTTCTTATAAAATAGTAGATTCAATAAAGGGATTAAGTGAAGATTGGGATGCTATGCTTCCACAACAGCATCACTTATCAAAAAAAAACTTAACAATTGTTGAAGAGGCAAAACCTGAAAATCTTTATTACAAATATGTACACATATATGATACTAAAAAACTGATTGGTGTTGCTTACTTTCAGGTATTCAATTTTAATTATACTCACATTAATTTTAAAAAAGAAAATTGTGTAAGAAGTAAATTGTTGCGTTGGCTTTTGCCTAAACACTTACCTATTCTCATTTGCGGAAACTTATTTCGTATTAATCAACAATCCTTTTATTTTATAACTCAAACTTATAATCACCTTATTTTTGATGTAATAAATATTTTAAAAAAGGAATTAGCTCACAAGCCATCCGGTATTTTACTAAAAGACTGTGAAACGCCTATTAATGAATCATTGGTAGCACAAAATAAATTTACTTTCTTTAACAGCGATGTTACCATGGACTTTAAAAATAGAAATTGGGCTACGTTTGAAGACTATCAAAAAGCACTTAGTAAAAAATACAGAAAAAGAGCTGTAAAAATTTTAGATAATTTTAGGCCTATTCATATTCAAGAATTAACTGCGGCAGATATTAAAAACAATAGTGCTATTATTGAAAAACTGTATTGGAATGTAGTAAATAAACAGACGGTGAAGTTAGGCACCATAAATGCTACTTATTTTTATAATTTAAAAAATACTTTGCAACATAATTTTGAGTTTCATGCTTTGTATTTAAACGATAAAATGGTTGGCTTTTATACTTATATTTTTTATGAGAAAGATATGGAAACTCATTATATTGGGCTTGATTACGAAGTCAACCAAACCCACAACACTTACTTTGCTTTACTATTTTTAGGAACAAAAAAAATGATTGAAAAATGTTGTAACACATTAGAATTAGGTAGAACAGCTAAAGAAGCAAAAGCAAATTTAGGAGCAGTACCCAAACAAATTTATAATTACATCTATATTAAAAATAAATTTGCTAATATGGCTTTGCAACTCATTTTAAAGCGATTTAATAAAGAAGAAAATGATAAAGAATTAAATAGAAATCCATTCAAATAATGAAGAAGATAGTTTTATACAGCCTACTATTTGTACTATTAATTTTTGCAGGAGTAAAACTGTACCAAAAGAATGTAGCTCCTAAGATGAGTTTTCAAATTACAGAACTTACTCTGCTTTCAAATAATAACAAAACAACTATTAATGATTTAAAAAATCACGTTGTGATTGTATCTTTTTTTCAAAGCTGGTGTATTGACTGTGCAAAAGAAACGCCTTTATTGAATGCCTTATCGGCTACCATTAATAATGAAAAATTTAAAGTACTTTATATATCTGATGAAGAAACTAATAAAATTGAAGGCTTTAAAAATCGTTTCTATTCCGATAAAATAATTTTTGCAAAATCAGCAGCATCTTTATCCAATTTAGGTATTAATGTATACCCAACCACTTATCTCTTAAATAAAAAAGGAGAAACAATGGTAGCCAAATTAGAAGGCTATGATTGGTTACAAGAAAAAACTAAAATTGAAAAATTATTAGCTGAATAACTATGTAGTTAAAATAGTTAAATCGCCCCTTTTCTTTCCCAAAAAATAAGTGATACAGATAGAAAAAGCAAAGTACACTCCAATGCAATATTTTAATATGCTAAAGTATTCATCACTGCCAAACCAATCTGTAAAAATAAATATAAAACTCAATCCTACAGCACATTTTAAGCCTTCCCATAGCAATGCATATTTATCCCCGTCCATCAACTCTGCTAAAGCATACACAAAAATAAAAATAAAAATTCCGTACCAATAAATATAAGATGTACTCAATGTTTTTATCAAGGCAATATTTGCAAAAAAATAACTTACGAATAAAAGCAAAGCTATTAATTGTATCCAAAGCCAAATAGTAAATTTTGCATTGCTACTTGTTTTATATTTTGCAAAACTATAAGGGTTATCAATTTTAAAAACAGGGTATTTTTCTTCCACATCTTTTGGTCGCCAACCGGTGGGCATAAACCAAATTTTAAATTTATCGTTAAAATTATTTGTACGCCAAGCATCTGTTATCAATAACCATAAATGTTGAAAATTTATTTTTATGGGGTTCCAAGTTTGCACTGGCCTTGTAATACCATAAGCTGGTGGTACATCATTTAATTCTTGTTGAAAAGTGCCAAACAATCTATCCCAAAAAATAAATATTTGTCCAAAATTTTTATCTAAATATTCTTTGTTAAACGCATGGTGCACTCTATGATGTGATGGAGTTACAATAACATATTCTAAAGCCCCCATTTTATTTATATGCCTTGTATGATACCAAAATTGTGCAAATAAATGAATAGGTGCAATAGTTGCTATTACCATACTAGGTACGCCAAGCATAGCTGCTGGTAATAAAAAAAACGAAAATATTTTTACAAAACTAGATATACTTTGCCGTAAAGCACAAGCCAAATTAAATTCTTCACTGCTATGATGTATGATATGGCTGTTCCAAAAGAAATTAATTTTATGATCAATTCTGTGGACCCAATAACCTAAAAAATCTATACAAATAAATGCAATCAAATAAACCAACCATGTGGCTTTTATTTGTACAATATTAAAATGTTGCAAATACCATTCGTACCCCAAAATAAAAATGCTTAAGCCCAATACATCTTTGGTAACATTGGTAACCCCACTGGCAAGGCTACTTACCATATCCATTGTGTTTACGGTATCATTACCCTTTTTCCAACCATACCATTTTTCAAAAATAACAAGCAACAAAAAAACTGGCATTGCAATCAATAAAATTTTTCCATAAACTTCCATTACATAAATTTACATAAAATTATGATACACCATTTTCATTGCATAGATGCTCATACTTGTGGCAATCCTGTTAGGTTGGTAAAACAAGGTGGCCCAGTTTTAGTAGGAAAAGATATGAGTGAAAAGCGTCAACACTTTTTAAATGAATTTGATTGGATACGCAAAGGATTAATGTTTGAACCAAGAGGACATGATATGATGAGTGGCAGCATTTTATATCCGCCACATAATTCACAAAACGATGTGGCTGTTTTATTTATAGAAACTAGCGGTTGCCTTCCCATGTGTGGGCATGGTACAATTGGCACCATTACTATTGCCATTGAAGAAGGTTTAATACAACCAAAACAAGAAGGAGTGGTGTTGATGGAAGCTCCTGCAGGCTTAGTGCATATCAATTATAAAATGAAAGGCAACAAAGTAGAATTAGTTAAACTTACTAACGTTCCTTCATACTTAGCAGCAACCGAATTAATTGTTGATTGCCCAGAGTTAGGTGAGTTAATAATTGATGTTAGCTACGGCGGAAACTTTTATGCCATTGTAGATGTTCAAAAAAACTTTAAAGGAATAGAGCATTATACCGCCGATAAATTAATAGCTTGGGCAAGAGAATTACGCAAACGTATAAATGAAAAATACGAATTTATTCATCCAGAAAATGATACCATAAAAGGATGCAGTCATATTTTATGGACGGGTGCCGTGTTAGATAAAACATCTACAGCCCGTAATGCCGTTTTTTATGGCGATAAAGCAATTGACAGAAGCCCATGTGGCACTGGCACAAGTGCAAGAATGGCACAATGGTATGCAAAAGGCAAATTAAAAAAAGACGATTTATTTATACATGAAAGTATTATTGGTAGTAAATTTATTGGCACTATTGAAGAAGAATGTTTTGTTGCAAATAAACCAGCCATAAAACCAGGTATAGAAGGTTGGGCAAAAATTTATGGGCAAAATAGTATTACAATTGATACAGATGATGACCCATATGCGTTAGGATTTCAAGTAATATAAAATTTATGAAAATTACAATTATCGGCGGAGGCATTATAGGTTTATGCAGTGCATACTATTTGCAAAAAGAAGGATATGAAGTTACTGT